>JAJZQK010000044.1 GCA_021847625.1 Chloroflexota bacterium | reverse complement strand
CCACGTCGTCTTCAGGTTGCTCGCCTAGATCACTGTGGGTACCCTAGACCGCATGGTGACACCCGCCTCAGGCCGACGCTAAGCACAGCACGCCGACAAGTCAGTTTGATTGCGGGGCAAGGCGTGGGGGCAAGCCTGCTCCGCAGGCTTGCCCTTCCGCTCGCGGATTGACTTGCCCTTGACTTAGCGCGACAATTGATGTCGGTCGGACCGGCGGAGGACATCCACGCACTCCATGCAAGCGCACGCAGAAAGGAGAAACGGACATGGTACCTGTGGAAGCGCTAGCCAAGACGCCGATGTTCCGGGGCCTCAGCGACAAGCATCTGGAGGCCATTGCCGAGATCTCGCAGCGCCAGGTCTTTGAAACCGGCGCCACCATCTTCCTCGAGGGTCAGCCGGCGGTGTACACCTTTATTTTGGAGGATGGCAAGGTCGCCCTCGAAATGAAAATCCAGTTGGAACCCAACCAGCCGCCCCGCCACACCATCATCGACGTGCTCTTTCCGGGCGACCCGTTTGCCTGGTCGGCGTTCGTTGAACCCTACACTCTAATGCTGTCGGCGCGCTGCATCACGCGAGCGACTGTGATTGCGGTCAACGCCGCCGAGCTGCGCCAGCTGTTGGCCGCGGACTGCGTCCTCGGTTACGCCATTATGCAGCGCCAAACGCAAGTAATGAGCCGTCGTCTGCACGACACTCGCGCTCAGCTGATCGGTGAGCACGGGCTGGCGCTGATGGGCGACTCGCTGCGCTACAGCGCCTAGGGTAGCAACAACTCGCCAGCTGGGAGCTTGTTGGCGGCGGCGAGACCGCTTGAGAAATGAGCGAGTGGCAACCTGTGCCTGGCCCCCGCCGGTGTCGGATATCGCCCGGCCGGAGAGGCTCGCCCGATGGCTGACGAGCGCCAACGAAGATGGGGAAAGGAGAGGACGCCAGTCAGAGCTCCTCCAGGAATCGGCCTATCTCCGCGAAGGTGAACACCGGCCCGTCCAGGCAAACGTACTTGTCGCCGACGTTACAGCGACCGCACTTGCCGATGCCGCACTTCATTTTCGTTTCCACGGTGCCAACGAGCTGGCCGTCGGCGAACCCCAAGTCCTTCAGTGCCTTCAATGTGAATTTGATCATGATCGGCGGCCCGCAGACGATTGCGACGCAGTCGAGTGGCGACGGCTTCAGCTCCCTGACGACGTCGGGAATGAGCGCAACCCGCCCCCGCCAATCGTCGTCACCCCGGTCCACGGTAAGCTCCAGACACGTTTGCGGCGACGACGCCCATTTCTCGAATTCGTGCTTGAAGGCCAAGTCGGCGGGCGTCCGCGCCCCGTTGAGGATGAGCAACTGCCCGAATCTCTCTCGCCGCGCTGGCTGCACCACATAGTTCACTACGGAACGCAGCGGCGCCATCCCGCTGCCGCCGCCGATGACTACTAGATTCTTGCCTTCGTACTCGGCCAGCGGGAAGTAGTTGCCGAAGGGGCCGCGCACCCCGACGACGCTGCCCTCCTCCATTTCGTGGAGCGCCTCCGTGAGGGTACCGACTCGTCGCACGGCGAATTCCAGCGCTGCCCTCGGTGCATCGAGCGAACTGATGTCGAAAGCGGCCTCGCCCACGCCGAATACCGAGACCAGCGCAAACTGCCCAACCTCGTAGTGGAGCGACTCCGCCACGGCCGGATCTTGCAGCCGCAGGCTGAACAGCTTCATGTCCGGGGTGAGGTCAAGCACTTGCTCTACTGTCGCCAAATGCGGCACCAACGGGTTCGCGACGACGTGCCGTCTCGCCGCTACCATGTGGACAGACCTCCAACGTTTGCAGGTCGCGCAGCGTCTCCCTGATGTCGATGTTCACCGGGCAGAAATGGGCGCAGCGACCGCAGCCAACGCACTGCGTTACCCCGAAGCGCTCCGGGAAGTAGAGATATTTGTGAGCGTAGAACTGACGCAACCTGGCCGCTTTCGACGCCCGCGGGTTGTGGCCGCCTGCCAGCTTGGTGAAAAGGGCGGATTGGCAGCCATCCCAACAGCGCACCCGTTCCGCGTGTCCCCCCACGTCGCAGTCCCGGATGTCGAAGCAGTGGCAGGTAGGGCAAAGGTAGGTGCACATTTTACAGCCGAGGCAGCGGTCCGCAAGGCGCTGCCAGTAGCTGGAGTTGAAGGCGAGTCGGAGACGCTCTGCCATGCCAGCCGTCGGTACTTGATTGCTAAGGCTTGGCGCCGGTGGCATTTCGCCCCCCTCCCGCAGCGTCGCTCCCGAGAGCAGCTGCTGGCCCTTCTCAGTCACTACCGTCACAGTGTAGGCCTCGCCAGCGCCGGCAAGCAGAGCGTCCACGTTCGCCGCTTCCTGGGGGCCGCCTCCGAGGCTGGTGCAGAAGCACTCGGGCAGCTGCTGCCGGGCGCAGGCCAGCCCCACCAGGACCGTGTTCTGTCGTCGTTCCTCGTACAGACTGTCGGCCGGCTCCGCCAGGAAGAGGCGATCGAGGATGGCCAGCGCCTGGGCGTCGCAGGGCCGAATCCCGAATAGGACCCTCGGCCCGGTAGCCGCGGGCGGCTTTAGCTCATAAGCGCGGTCCAGCCGCTCGATCGTGAACAACGTATCTGACCGCGGGAAGAACCACTCCTTGGGTGGTACGGTGCTCTGGCTGTAGTCGAGGGCGATATCCTCTATCTTCACAATCGGCCGAAACAGGTAGATGCCCTCGACCCGAACAGGGGCAATGAGGGTCGCCTTGGCTGCGACGCCGTTCAGCCAATCGAGTAATCCCTGTCTCGTGATTCGCTGTGCCGTCATGCCAGATCCAGCTTCTCTTCTTTCCTGAACGTCTCCAACGGCGGTCGCTCGTCGGACCTCGTGCCGGCCCGGTACTCGAATCTGTCCAGAACCTCCTTGCGCAGCTTGCGGTTAAGCAAGCCCAGGGGAATCTTGACGGGGCAGACGCGCTCGCATTCATCGCAACCTATGCACCGACCGGCAAGGTGGAAGCAGCGGATGGCGTGAAACAGCCAGTTCTCCGCCCGCCCGATGCGCACGCCCACCCATTCCGGGTCGAGCGCCTCGGCAAAGCATTCATCACAGTAGCACTGCGGGCAGGTCTGCCGGCAGGCGTAGCAGCGGAGGCAGCGCTCGAACTGCTGGCTCCAGAAGGCGCTCCGCTCTGCCGCGCTTTGCGCCTCTAGCGGCGCCAGCCGTGCGAACTGGTCGAGCACCGGGCCCTCTGGAGTCGCCTCGCCCACCAAGATATCGCACGCCGCGGGCGTATGCTGGTCGCACACCTGGCAGCGCGCCTGCGGAGCCTCGCCGTCGCCGCCCTCGCGCGTCCGCTGCACTATGCCAGGGCAGACCACCCCGATCGCCACCACGTCGCGTGGGAACTTGTGCTCCGCCAGTAGCACGGTCAGCGAGCGTGCATCGCACGGCTTGACGACGACGCCAATCGTGCTTCCCCGCCGCTCCGGCTCAACCAGGTACTTCGTCAGATTGTGCGTGCACGTGTTGTCGAAGACCAGTCGGTCGGCTTCCTCGGTGGTGTAGGCGAAGAAAGGCCGAGCGTTCACCCCATCGCTGCCCGTCTCATAGCCCACGACGTACTCCACGCGTCGACGAGCCAAGAGGTCACGCGCTTGGGCCCGGATGCCGGTGACAAGATCACTCATTGCTGGTTCCCGCTTCTAGCTCCGTCGGTCCTTGCCGTGGCGGTTCGCGTGGGCCGAGGGCCGCCACCTGGGCGGTGAATTCGCTGACGACGCGCGCGAACTTTTTGCCCTCGGAGGCTGATACCCACTCCAGATGGAAGCGCTCGCGCTCGATGCCTAGGAACTCGAGGAGATCTCGCAGTAGCACGTACCGACGGCGCATATAGTAGTTGCCCTCGGCATAATGGCAGTCGCCCGGGTGGCATCCGGCCACTAGCACCCCGTCGGCGCCTCGTTGGAACGCCTTCGCCACGAACAGCGGATCCACCCGGCCCGTGCACGGCACGCGAATGATCCGGATCGCCGCCGGGTAGGTCAGGCGGCTGGTGCCCGCCATGTCCGCGCCGGCGAAGCTGCACCAGTTGCAGAGGAAGCCGACTAGCCTTGGCTGCCAAATCGCCGTAGGCTCTACCTGCCCCGCGCGCGTTCGCGGCGTATCTGCCGTCGATTGTGCCATCTGTGCTCCTCTCCGCCCTCAGCCCATTCCAAACCGCCGCCTGTGCGGGTCCGCGGCTGTGAACTCGCCTCTCGACGCCCCGGCCTATCGCGTAATCGCTACCACCTCCGCGAGCAATTGCTGATCGGTGAAACCGCGCAGGTTCATCGCGCCCGACCGGCAGGTCACCACGCA
The DNA here is from genome assembly GCA_021847625.1 of Chloroflexota bacterium. Next base: position 7,389 of record JAJZQK010000044.1, on the reverse strand, counting down.
GAGGCCACACCCCTTGCAGCTGCTCTCGTTCACCTTGGCGGCCGTTCGTCCATCCCGCAGCAACTCGCTGCCAATGGCGTCGAACGGGCAGACTTCGCGGCAGGACAAGCAGCCTGAGCAGCGCAGAGGATCCACGCGGGAAACCATCGGATCTGTGACCAACTCATCCTGGTTAAGCAGGCCGATCACCTTGGCCGCGGCCCCACTGCCCTGCGCTACCGTCTCCGGGATGTCCCGCGGACCGCTCACGGTTCCCGCGAGGAAAATGCCATCGGTATTGCTTTCCAAAGGCCTTAGCTTCGGGTGGGCCTCGACGATAAAGCCGTAGTCGTTGTAGCTCACGCCGAGCGTGCGCGCCAGCGCATCCGCCCCGGCACTGGGCTCGATTCCAGTCGCCAGGACGACGAGATCGGCGGCCACCTCGACGGGGTGGCCTACCAGGGAGTCCTCACCGCGAACGATTAGCTTGCCGTCTTCCTCATACACCTTCGCGACGCGGCCGCGCAACCAGAGGGCGCCATACTCCTCCTGCGAGCGACGCACGAACTCCTCGAAATCCTTGCCGCCCGCGCGGATGTCGATGTAGAAGACGTACGCCTGCACTTCGGGGTCGTGCTCCTTCAGTAGGATGGTCTGCTTCGCCATATACATACAGCAGACCTTGGAGCAGTAGGGCCGGCCCACCCGGTCGTCTCGCGAGCCTACGCAGCTAACGAAGACCACCGTCTTCGGATGCTTGCCGTCCGACGGCCGCACGACCTCGCCGCCCGTCGGCCCCGAGGCGCACAGCAGGCGCTCCAGTTGCAGGCAGCTGATCACGTCCTTGTACCGACCTCCGCCGTACTCCGGATACGCCGAGTGGTCGAAGGTCTGGAAGCCCGTGCTCACCACGATTGCCCCCACCTGCTCAGTGACCACGCTGTCCTCATCCTGGAATCTGATCGCACCCGCTGGACACAGCTTCTCGCAGATGCGGCACTGCGGCGGCTTCTTCTCCGCGCCCGACGCCGCAAGGTAGCGTTGGTAGCGGCAGTTGGCCCAGTCGATCACGGGCTTGTTAGGGACGGCCTGAGGAAAGGGGATATAGATGCAGGTTCTCTTGCCCAGGCCGGAGTCGAACTCCGACGGCACCTTCTCTGGGCACTTCTGCCAGCAAGTGCCGCAGCTGGTGCAGACGCTGTGGTCGACGCGCTTGGCCCTGTGGCGAATCGTCACCTCGAAGTTGCCGACGAAGCCGCTCACTTTCTCAACCTGCGCCGTCGTCGCGAGACGGATCTTGGGGTGCTGGTCAACCTCCACCATCCGTGGCGTCAAAATGCAGGCCGAGCAATCGAGCGTGGGAAAGGTCTTGTCGAGCTGCGCCATGCGCCCGCCGATCGTGGGCTCGCGCTCGACTAGAATCACTTCGTGACCGGCGTTGGCGACGTCCAAGGCCGCCTGGATGCCGGCGATGCCCCCACCGATCACCAGCGCTCTCTTAGTGATGCCAACCTTGCCGGGCGTCAGCCGCTCGTCCCGTAGAACCTTAGCCACCGCCATACGCACGCTGTCGATTGCCTTGCCTGTGGCCGCCGGCTTGTCGTCGCCATGCACCCAACTGACGTGCTCACGGATGTTCGCCATCTCCATCAGGTAGCGGTTTAGGCCGGCCATAGCTACTGTTCGGCGGAAGGTCGGCTCGTGCATACGAGGCGAACACGAGGCCACTACCACCCGATTGAGGCGGTGCTCCTTGATCGCCGTCCGGATCGCTGCCTGCCCCACCTCGCTGCAGGTGTAGTTGTTCTCCTCAGCGTGAACTACGCCCGGCATTCGCCGTGCGGCAGAAGCAACGGCCGCGCAATCGACCACCCCGGCGATGTTGCTGCCACAGTGGCAGATGAAGACGCCAACTCTCGCCATCTTCTCCTCACGCCCCAGCTACAATTAGGCGAACCCCTTGGCCCGTAGCATCGGCAGCGGATCGGTGAGGTTCTTTTCGAACATCAGCTCCGCGGGCGGTAGACCGAGGGCCAGGGCGAGCAGCTGCGTGAAATAAAGCACCGGCATAGCCCCTCGTTCGCTCAGGGCCTCGGCCATTCCCTCTTGGCGCTGGTCGAGGTTTGCCTGGCACATCGGGCAGGCCACGGCAACACAGTCGGCGCCCAACCTCCTGGCAGCCGCCAGTACCCTTCCCGTCAATTGCGCCGCAAGGGCCGGTCGGGGCACCCTTAGCGAGGCTCCGCAGCACTCCGTCTTGAAGGCCCAGTCAATCGTTTCGGCGCCGGCCGCGGCCAGCAGCCAATCCATCGTCTGTGGGTTCTCCTCATCATCGAACTGGGCCACCTCTCGCGGGCGCACAAAGAGGCAGCCGTAGTAACACGCCACCTTAAGCCCGGCCAGGGGGCGTCGCACCGCCGCCGCCACCTCCTCGGCGCGGATGGCACCCAGAATCGGCACCACCGGTACCTGGTTGCGGAATTCCCTGCCCAAGGCCTCGCTCACCTGGCCGCTCAACTGACTGTTCCGCAGAGCGTGACGTGTGGACTGCAGACGGGAGAAGCACGCCGGGCAAGGTGTGGTGAGGGGAAGCCCCATCTCCTCGGCCAGCTGCAGATTGCGCGCCGGCAGGGCATGGCCGAGCAACTTGCTGGTCGTGTGCGCCGACGAGGCCCCGCAGCAGTTCCAGCCCTCCAACTCCCGCAGCTCGACCCCCAGGCGAGCGAAGACCAGGCGGGTGGAGACGTCGTACTCGCGCGCCGAGGCACCAAGGGAACAGCCGGGGTAGTAGGCATAGCTGCGGACGGCGGCGTCTCTCGTGATGGGCGCTGGCGCGCGCGGGCCAGGTCTGCTTGCCGCCTTGCCTCCGATCGGTTCTGTCACCGGTCTGGCCTCGATCTGGGCTACCCGCTCATAAACGGCGTTGACCTTCCGGGCACCTTTGTCGCGCGCGGGGAACAACCCGAGCTTGCCCTTGGCGAGGAGTCGTGGCAGTAGGTCCGCGTTCGTCAGCGGCCGGCCGCCGAGCAGGTTGTAGAGCCCCCCCACCCCCAGCTCATAGACGCGTCCGGTACGCTTGACGCTCTCCAGCAGCAGGCGATGGAGAATCGCCACATCCCTGATCGCCGGCTTCATTCCTTCCCCAATCGCCAGCAGGCGCAGTGTCTCCATGACCGCGGCCACGTCGATCTCACGAGGGCAGCGCACCGTGCAGGTCTGGCAACCCAGGCACAGCCAGATCAGCTCGTTGCCGAGCGCTGCCTCCCGCAGCCCCAGCTGCACTGCCCGTATAACCTGGCGCGGCCCCAGCCCGACCGTGTGCGCCATCGGGCAGCCGGCCGTGCAGTTGCCGCACTGATAGCAGCTCATCACCGCCTGGCCGCTGTGCTCGGCCACACGTGCCAGGAATGGGCTCATTGCGCTGGGGGCCACGGTCTCTCTCGGCTTCAACGTCGGGCTCCTAGGCGTGGCTCCGCTCGCGATGGCTCACGGCCTGCGCGGCCCTCCGCATAAAGATGATTTCGTCCATCAAGGTGTCGAAGTCGCTTCTGATGCCATCGTACAGGCGGGCGTTCTCGACCGCTGCTGCAGCCACCTCCCCGGCGGCGCAGAGGAAAGCCATTTCGTCGGGCGGGAATTCGTGTGGCTTCGCCACATAGACGCGCAGCACGCCCGTGACCACTCCTTTGACGACCATCGGGATACTGGCAATGGCGGCGATGCCCTCCTGTAGGGCTGCCGCCGGGTATTGCACGCGCTCGTCTCGGCTGACGTCGTGGATCGCCGTGGGCTTGCCATCTAGAGCGTCATGGATACTGGCGCTGGCAATGACTGGCCCCTTGTCGAACAGATACTGGTGGCTCAGGCCGTAGGCTCCTACCAGCTGAAGCTGCCCGGAAAGGCGCTCTAGGCTACGAACCGTGCACCCCTTGGCGCCAATCGCCTTGGCCACCTTCTCGGCAATCAGGTTGCCGATTTGGCCCATGTCGAGGGTGCTGGACACCGTCTGCGCCAGGTAGAACAGCACCTGGGCCCGGTCGTAGAGGCGAGCGTTCCGCAGAGCGATGGCGGCCACGCTGGCTTGCTTGACAAGCCGCTCCGCGTCCTCGCTGGAGAACTGCTCTGGGTGGGCCCGGAAGAGTTGCATGACGCCCTGCGATCCCTCTTGTGTGCCGAGCGGCAAGACCAAGCGGGACACGGCCTCTACGCCAACGACCATCTGGCAAGGTGGGGAGGATGCGCCCGACACCCGCGACCAGACGCTCCACTCTCCGTTGAGCGCGGCAGCTACACCCAGGTCGCTGGGCCGCGCGCAGGAGCACTCCTTGACGTCTCCAGAACCCCGAGCTGCCAGTAGCTTCAACTGGTCCCCGCCGTCCTCCACGCCGCAGATAAGGCAGGCGACGCCGTTGCTAGCGGCAAGACCCAGGTCAGCTAGGTCGTTCACCGTACGTCGGAGTTGCTCCGTGCGAAACTCCGTAGGACTGTGCTCCACGAAGAAGGGGCGTGCGGACCGAGACTCAGACATGGAGGTAACCTCCTGCTATCCGGCAGAGGGCTGCTTCTGGCTCAGCAGTGTCTTGATCGCCGAAATCAGTCGGTCCGGGCGAACCGGCTTGTCGAGGATCACGTCGACGGGAAGGTACTTGTCGCTTTTCTCGATCCCCCACCAGGGGTGCTGCGAGCGCACTGAGGTGAGGAGAATGATTGGAGTGTTATGTAGTTGCGCGTCCTCGCGCATCGCCAGTGCCACCAACGAGCCCTCCGTTTGCCAAGCCATCATGTAGTCGAGAATGACGAGGTCGGGATGCTCGTCTTTGGCGACGGCCAGCCCCTCCTCGCCGCTGAAGGCATCAAGGACATGGAAACCAGCCTGCTCGAGGTAAGCCCGGTTGATGCGCACGAAATCCTCGTCGTCGTCAATCAGAAGCACCTTAGCGGCGGCCATGGAATGTTCCCTTCCGGATCACCCGCAATTGGAGCGATTGCAGCCCGTCCCCTTGTTGGCACTGTCCTCCGGCAGCGCACTGCCGGGACGACGCCGGCTGCTTCCCAGGCCAGCGAAAAGCAACCGGTCACCTTGGCGGCGAACAGGAGGACATCAAACGTGCGGACCCTCCATTGACGCCCGTGGCAGCCAAGGGCTCGTGATCAAACGATTCGGCAATCCACAGTGGATGGGCCAACCGAGCGGCGTTCAGTGGAGACGGTTCCATCGCAAGGGAGAACCCCTGCCGAAGCACTACGAACTCGAAGATCCGGTTAACGCAAGAGCCGACCATCACACCGATGGTCGGCTCCACAGAGCAACGCATGGGCACTATCCGTGCGCCCGGGAACCTCGCCACCCCGCCGCCGGGCCAGGCCCCCAACGGCCATCAATGCTTAGCCCTGAGTCGCGGCGCGTGATCTGATCTACCCTCACTCATAGTAGTGCAGCCGGTCCGCCATGTCAATAGATCGATCTGACATCCGTGCATAATCCCGTAGGGGCGGGCGTCTCTGCCCGCCCGCCAGCCATGTCCCCGAAGCGTAGCGAAGGGGGCGGCCGCGGCCGCCGTAGCGGCGTAGTTGCCAGCTCGGCGTGGGGATTAGACGGGCGGGCGGGTACGGAGCCCCGCCCCTACCGCCATACCTGCCACTTATGCACGGATGTCAGATCGATCGCGTAACCGGTTTTCAGATGGAATCAACGCTAGCCAACAAACTGCGGAGCGGCCGCTCTCGGGGTAAAGGTTCCAGGTCGTGCCAACGCCTTCTCATTCCCGTCCAACCCGCCTTGTGTGGTAGTAACGGAAACTTGGCATCTGCGGAGCAAGCTGCCGTCTAACCGGCACAGCCGGCCCTAGCTTGCAGAAGTCAGAAGAGTGTGTATTATTAGGTTGGACGAAGGTGGTCCGTGTCACTCAAGGAGGGTGTTATGGACCTCGGAACGCTTCTCCTGCTCTTAGGCCTGTCTTATGGCTTAGGCGTGCTCTGGTACGGCCTGTTGCCTAGGACAGTGCCGAACAAAGTCTGGCGGGTAGCGGCCTACCCCTTCGTCGGCATCTGGGCCGCCGAAGCGCTTATCGCACCAATGATGCTGTTTGACCCGAAGTTCGGCGGGCTTCACCTCGTAACGGTGCTCATCGGCTCCATCGTAGGGGTGATCGTAGACTGGGCGATCGAGCAGGCGCGTCGCCCCGTCGAGGTGCCTCGGATGGCGCCACAAGCCTGATGGAACCCAATCAGCTCGGGCCACCTTCGCCCACTAGGCTCAGGCGTCTGTGGCTACGGTGAGGGCGTTCTCGGGCCACGTTGACGTAGATATATTCGACATGTCAGGGCGCACACGTCCCCTAGGGGGCTCGGAGAACGCCTGAGCACACCCAGCGACGCGAGCGCGATCGCGGACCTGAGGCGACTACTGCTCAGCTCCTAGGGTAGCGCGCTCACTATCTGCGCCAGCTCGTCTTCGCTGAAGGCCCGCATCGTCTGGGTAGTGGCTTTTGCCGCACTTGCCATGGACAACGCGAACGCAGCCACCGACTTGTCATCCGGCGCGTCGGCAACGACCATCAGATCGTATTGCCCCAGTGTTGCCCAGACCCCCACGGTCCTAATACCCATCTTCTCGGCCGCCGCCTTGCCCTGTCTGATCCGCTCAGGCGCTTCCTTGACGCTGGTGATTCCCTCGGACGTCAAGTTGACTAGGATGATGTAGCCCGCCATTGTGTTTCCTCCTCGGCCTGCGGCCAGTTGGGGCGACTAGCTCGTCCCCGCCTGCCGCTCGCTCTCGTGTCCAAACACACAGGGATGCCCGCGATCAGGCGCCCCTCATCGCTCAGCCGAAGCCAAGCACGCTCCTCTTATCCCTCGTCATCCCCAGCCTCGTCCTGCGCCCTGGTCCGCCGCGCGAAAGGCTCAGGCAACGATCTGCGAGGCCGAGCTGCCGTCGTACTTGAGCACCGTGGGCTTGTTGTCCACCCTCGTTTCCAGATAGACCGGCCGTCCCCATAGGCGGTGGACGTGGACGAGCGTGCGCCGGGCGTAATCCAGGTCGAGTGTGCGGCAGTCGCTATCGACGTCGTGTGCCAGGTAGAGCTCGCCCTGCCTGTGGTAGTCCCCGTCCAGCACCAAGATCGCGGGGATGGTCAGCCCGGTGAGCTCGTCAACGAGCGCCGCCCGTACCTCCTCCCAGTCGGCCTCGGCGACTACCCAGTGCCCATTCTTGCGCTGTGCGTCGCCCTCGAAGGCATAGACGTATAGGTCGAGCTCCTCCACCAGTTCTCTAGTAAGAAAGGCACGCACGAAATCCGCGTCGCGATAATCGGCCGCCACGGCGAAGACTTTCTGCAAACCTTCGCCCCCCGAACGCTGCACGACTTGCCCGTACCAGGTCTTTTCCCCCGCGGGCTCCTCCCAGCGCCG
>JAJZQK010000043.1 GCA_021847625.1 Chloroflexota bacterium | reverse complement strand
GGCGAGCGCATCGCCAACGTCCGCCACGCCTTCAACCTGCGCGAGGGGCTAAACCCGCTCAACTTCGTGGTGCCGCCGCGCATGCTCGGCAACCCGCCTTTGACCAAGGGCAACACGCGCGGCGTGACGGTGGACGCGGCGAAGAACAACGGCGACTACCTGCGTGTAATGCAGTGGGACCCGGAGACGGCGCTGCCGAATCCGGCTCGCCTCGAGGAGCTCGGCCTCTCCTACGTGGCCAGAGCGCTCGGGCTGTAGCCAGTCGCTCGACCAACCGGCCTGTTTCGAGTGTGATTTCGTGGGGGAGACAGCGCGTCTCCCCCACGAGCGTATTGCCGGTAAGCAGGTGCCGAGCCCGCGCGGAATTGCGGCGAAGGCGGCCGCACCCAAGTTGACAACCATGGGGGGATTTTGGTATTATACACACGCATTGGCCCGCCGGCCGATGCATCGGTGTCTGATGGGGCTATAGTAAAGAGGGATTACGCGACACTGGCAGTGTCGAATCGGGAGTTCGAGTCTCCCTAGCTCCACCAGTGGGGGTGTAGCTCATCTGGGAGAGCGCTGCGTTCGCATCGCAGAGGTAAGGGGTTCGAATCCCCTCATCTCCACCAGTTCCGGGTTCTTGCCGAAGTGGCGGAATGGCAGACGCGCTACGTTCAGGGCGTAGTGTCCACTAGGACGTGAGGGTTCAAATCCCTCCTTCGGCACCAGGTCGTCTGTACCTTAACAAGCTAGAGAAAGTGGGTGGCCTATCGCTGGCGGTGAATGCCGCCAGAGGAAATATCCGACTCTCAGCCGAGCGCCTAGCGCCACGGCAAGGTCGCCCAGCGCCCGAAGTTGGGGCGGGTCCCTCCGGGGGTCCGACATCAAGTGCAACAGAGAAGAGTCCCGCCGCGGCCGGCCCTCGGGTGGTCGCTGGTAAGGGGTGAAACGGTGGGGTAAGAGCCCACCGGCGTCGGCAGAGATGTCGGCGGCCAGGCAAACATCGACCGGGAGCAACTGAGTAATTCAGGCAGCGCCCCGGCGCCAGGGTAACACCTGAGACAGATGATAGGCGAGAAACAGAATCGGAGTTACGACCGCTTTCTCTAGTGACCGTATCGTGGGCGATTAGCTCAGCTGGTTAGAGTGCCACGTTGACATCGTGGAGGTCACTGGTTCAAGTCCAGTATCGCCCACCACTTCCCTTTCGTATTCAGTACAAGGCGCATTCGTCTAGCGGCCAAGGACACCGCCCTCTCAAGGCGGAGATCAAGGGTTCGAATCCCTTATGCGCTACCAACCGAGAACGCCGTCCCTCGCGGGACGGCGTTCCTCGTCTTCGGGGGCTTCACATAGCGGTGCATATGTGCGAGCGGTGCGTGACACCTCGTGCGAACGCCGAGGCTCGTTCATTGACACGCGGTTGGCATGCAGTATCCCTCCAAGACTGGATCGGCGGCGGGTGTAGGGTTGGCCCCAGGCACTTCAGCCCACCGCTTTCTTGACGAGTGCGGCAATCTTCTCCTCTTCGGCAGCAGTCAACTCGGTCAGCGCAAAAGCGATCGGCCACAGGTGGCCTTCGTCGAGGTTCGCCTCGTTGTTGAAACCAAGCGTCATGTACCTCTCCTTGAACTTGTCCCCGCCGCGGAAGAAGCAGATGACCTTGCCGTCCTTGGCATACGCGGGCATCCCGTACCAGAGTCTCGGCGAGAGGGCCGGCGCACTGGCTTTGATGATGGCATGGAGCCGCTCGCCCATGGTGCGATACGGTTCCGGCATCGCTGCGATCGCCGCGAGCACGGCGGTCTCGTCGTCGGCCTTCTTCGTCGCTTTCTTGCCAGCTGCTTGCATATAGGATTCCTTTCTAGTGCCTAGCTTTGCCCTTACGGGAGCCGGTTGCCCGGCGACGAGGACGCCGCAAGGCTTCGCTCACTGCCGCGCCTTGGCGGCTTCGGCGCGCACCCGCTCGTCCTGCTCCCGTAGTTCCGGAGTGAGCGCCGGCCCGAAGTCATCATTCTCGAACACCTGGCGGATCTCCAGCACTACGCCCTCACCGAAGGGCGCCCGCCTCATCCAGGCTATCACCTCTTCCTTCGACTTCGCCTGAATCAGCCAGAACCCGGCGATCAACCGCTCCGGGTCTGGGAAGGGCCCGTCCGTCACCGTCGTCTCGCCGCGCCCGAAAACGATCCGGGCGCCCTTCGAAGTGGGGTGCAGACCCTCCCCGGCCAGCAACATGCCGGCCTTCGCCAACTCCTCGTTGAATCTACCCATCTCGGCGAGGATCTTCTCGTCGGGAAGAATCCCCGCTTCGGACTCCTTGCTGGCAGGCACCAGTACCATGAAGCGCATTACTTTCTCCTTTAATAGTCGGACGGTTCGGGAGGTCGATCGCCAGGCGTGACCACTTCCTACCGTTCCATCTCTCTGGATAGAACCGTCTCACGCGGGATGGTTTATAGCATCCTTACTATGTATATAAGTATATCATAATGCTGTGCCCACGGGGGCTAACCGCGCCCGATGGGAAATGGCCACGCCGGGGTGGGCAGAGCCCTCGCGGCAACAACAGAGACGACAGCCAACCTCGGCCGCGCGTGGCGACGTGGGGCCGATTCTGCGGCCAAGGATGGGTAGGAGATATTAGGATGTGGTAAGACGAGGCGGGGCGCCTTGCCGTGCTAGTGGTGAATCACGACCGGCGTGCCCAAGGGGGTCCAGTCGTAGACGTACTTGGCGGCGCTCGTCTCCATGCTGACGCACCCGTTGCTCCCAGGAATGCCAAACCGACTACGCCAGGGCGCGCCGTGCAACGTGTAGTCGCCCAGAAAAGACATCACCCAGGGCACGTTCGGTATGTCGTAAACAGTGCCGCTGGGGTTCACGCCCTGCATCCGCACCGTGGGCCACTTGATCGTGACCATAAAGCGACCAGTAGGCGTCTCGGCGCCGCGCACCCCGGTCGCCACGAGCGTCGAGTAAACCGGGTTGCCGGCCTCGAACAACGTCAGCCGCTGCCGCGTGAGGTCGACGTCGATGTACCCGTCCGGCTGGGTCAGAAAGGAGTATTCATAATCCTCGTCCAAGTAGAACCCGTCCGCGCTCTTCACGCCCCCGGGGCCGCCTGCGATGAGAACATTGATGCGGGTGAGCGGTGGCAGTGACGCCTCCGGGGTGAACTGCAGGCGGTCCGGCTCCGGCCACTCGAAGCGGCCGGCGAGAGCGGGGTTCAGCGTGACGGCCGCCACGGCGGCGGCCCGGTCGGCCACGGGAGCGGAGAACTTGATGCTGATGGGCCTGCCCCGTTCCACCCCAATCTCGGTGCCGCGCGGGGAGAGCTTCACCACCGTTAGCGGCGGCGGGATAGTGACCACGAACGGCGCTGGCACCTCGGTCAAGGGAGCCCCGGAGGTGCCGACGGCGCCGGTGATCCTCACTTCATAATCCTGCCCCTGGACTGGCCGCTCCAGCGCAATGTGGGTCGTCCGCGGGTCCGACCGGTCGACCTCCGCCTTGCCCGCCGTGGCAGGGCTGAGCTCGTACGTAAAACTCGCAACCGGCTGATCCCACGAGAGCGCTATCCGCCTGCCGTCCTCCAACCGCACCTTGTCCGCGGCGAGCTTGGGGGGAGCGGGCACGTCCACGGTCACAGTGGCCGGCGCAAGCTGGGGGGCTCCGTTTGCGCCCCAGGCCTCCGTCACCCTCACTTGGTAGCGTGCCCCCGGTTGCGGGTCCGCCAAAGCCACGTAACCGACTCGCCGGTCGGCAGGGTTCAGCCAGGTTCTGCTGGCGGCGGGTGGCACCAGCTCGACTGCAAAGCCCTCGACCGGAGCGTCCCACCGGATCTGGACCGGCTCGCCGTAGCGAAGTGGCACGACCTTCTCGGACATGATGGGGTGAGGCGCTGCCGGCGTTCGGAAACGGTAGTCAGCAGTAACCGTCTCCAGTCGGGGAAGCGGCAGTTTCGGCACCAGGGTGGTGACGGCCAAACTGAGACGATAGTCGCCATCGTACGCCAGCGCGCTCGTCCCGTCTGGCGCTAGCAACTGCAGTTTCGTCCAGAGGGTAAGCCCCGTCGCGGAGTCAGCCGAGTCGAGGCTAGTCGGGACCGCCCGCTCCTGCTCCCGACCGTTGGCGTCATACCCCACCTCGAAGAGCGTCACCGCCGCGAGGGGTTTGCCGAGATTAGGGACGACTACGATCGGCACCTGGGAGGGCGCCCAGTCTGCAGTCGGCCCTTCGACATTGGCCTCCAAGTAGGGAACGGGCATCAACGTGCTGAGCAGAACAACCGCTACCGCAGCCGCGCCCAACAGAACGGCCAGCGCCAGCATCGCCATAAATGCCACCACACGGTGGTGCGATCGTATCGTGCCAAGTCGCCCGCCCAGCAACCCCGGTTTCACGGTCAGCATATTCATCAACCTCCCAATGCGCCGGAACGAGGCAAACCATGCGGCCGAACCAGAGTCTAACGCATGGTCCACCTTGTTTACCGCGTGCTACAGCTGGCCGCTCTGCTTAGAGTGGTCAGGCGCCGATTGGCGACGCTGGCAGTAGACTCCGCCAAACGCCACATGAGCCGTACCGTGGGCTTGCAGGAGGTGTGCCAGAGGGATCCGCCAGGCTCTTTGCAGGGCCTCGGAGCGTGGAGGCTAATGAGAGGGCCGATCCTGTTGGCAGGGCAGGGCCAAGTGAGCGTGCTGCCTCTGCACGCGGTGAGCGTCTGTTGGTCAGACTATCGTGGGTAGGTGGGGCTGGCAACGTCCTCCTTCTTGTCTGGCACACCAGTTCAAGAACCATGACGCGTCCGCTCGGTCACGGTCTTACCACACTGTCACGGCCCTGTTCTTGCTGTCGCAGCTAAAGGCCCTCCCGAGGCGATGCGAGGGCGTGCCCGACCCCACATCAAGACCTGGAGAACGTTCGCCCAGTAGTTGGCCGATTGCTAATGTAGTCAGTGGTGCCTTGCGAATCACCAATCCAACCTTGTGTGGTATCATCCGACATGGCCATCGCTACGCCGGCAGGGAGGAGAACCGGATGACGCCGAAGGAGCACGGCGAACTGTACCAGAAAGCGAACCGACACAACAACATGAAGGTCGACCGCGGTACTGGTGGCAGGGGAGAGTGGCCATCGTCGTCCGGAACTAGCGAGGCCGACGCCGTCTTCGAGGCAATGGCAGAAGGGGTGCTGGTCTACGACAGCGAAGGTACCGTGGTGCGAGCGAATGCCGCTGGTGTGGCGGACTTCGGTTTTGACCCCGTCGGCCTCACGCGAGAGGAGATGGCGGGGCGCCAGGTCCTGAGGTACCCCAATGGGCAGCCAGTGCCCGCGTCGGAGCTGCCGTCGAGCCGCGTGCTGTCCGGGGAGAAGGTTGTGCGCGAGCGCTACCTCGCCACGAACGCACGAGGCGAGAAGTTGGTGCTCCTCGCCTCGGCCGCGCCTCTGGTGCAAGATGGGCGGGTGATGGGTGCAGTTGTCGTGTCCCATGACATCACCCAAGAGGAGCGGGCTCTGGAGGCCAGCGCGAGATACCAGATGCTCTCCAAGCATGCCCGCGACATCATCCTCTTCATCCGCTATGAAGACGGGCAAATCATAGATGCCAACGAAGCCGCGGTGCGGGCTTACGGCTACGAGAAGGAGGAACTGCTATCGCTTACGATCCGCGATCTGCGGGCCCCCGCGACGAACGGTCTCATCGGCGAGCAGATGGCCCAGGCAGAGGCCGGGGGTGTCACCTTTGAGACCATACATCGACGTAAGGATGGCACCACCTTCCCTGCGGAGGTGAGCTCGCAAGGGGCCTCCATCGGCGGCGAGCGCGTCCTTCTGAGCATTATCCGCGACATCAGCGAGCGCAAGCGAGCGGAGGAGGCACTGCAGGAGCTCGAGCGGCGATACCGGGTGGTGGCAGACTGGACGTACAATATGGAAGAGTGGGTGGGGCCTGATGGCCGGACGCTCTACATGAGCCCCGCCTGCAAGCGCATCACCGGCTACACGCGCGAGGAGTACCTCGCCGGAGAGGTGGACGTTGTTCGGATTACCCACCCGCTAGATCGGGACAGAGTAGCTGATCAGAAGCGTCAGGCTTTGGCGGGCAGTTCTGCCAACGACGTGGAGTGGCGCATCGTGCGCAAGGAAGGGGACATCCGTTGGGTCTCAGCCTCCTGGCAGCCCGTCTACTCCGAAGACGAGTCGTTTCTCGGCTTTCGCGCCAGCATCCGCGACATCAGCGAACGCAAGTGGACCGAGGAGACGCTACGTGAGGGCGAGGAGCGCTTCCGTGGCGCCTTCGACTACGCTGCCACCGGCATGGCGTTGGTAGCGCCGGATGGCCACTTCTTGAGAGTCAATCGCTCTCTCTGCGAGATAGTGGGCTACTCTGAGCCGCAGTTGCTGGCGACGACCTTCCAGGCCATCACTCACCCGGACGATGTAGCCGAAGACATGGAGTATGTGCGCCGGATGTTGGTCGGCGAGATTGACACCTACCGGATGCAGAAGCGTTATTTCCATAGCGACGGACACGTGGTCTGGGTGCTATTGAGCGTTGCGCTGGTACGCGATTCCGAGGGCAAACCGCTCTACTTCATTTCCCAGATTCAAGACATCAGCGAGCGTAAGCGGGCCGAGGCCGAACGAGAAGACTTCGTGCGTGCCCTTTCTCACGATCTCAGGCAGCCTCTCACCGTCGTCAACGGCATGGCCGACTGGCTCGCTCGCACTCTAGACCAGAAAGGGATGAGTCAGGAGGCAGACACGGCCCGGCGCATCGTCGAGAGCGGCAAGCGGATGGCCGGTATGATAGCTGAGTTGGTAGAGTCCGCCCGCTTGGAGGCGGGGGCGCTGGCGATGCACAAGGAGCAGGTGGACATCTACGCCCTCGTCGACGATGTCGTCCGGCGGATAGGCACACCCAAGGAAGTAAAGCGCATCCACGTGGAGACGCCGGAGTGGGTGCCGCCAGTGTCGGCTGACTCTGCCCTAGTCGTGCGGGCCGTCGTCAACCTCCTCACCAATGCCCTCAAGTACAGCCCACCCGACTCGCCGGTGACGGTACGGATCAAACCGGACAAAGGCGAGGCGGTCGTCTCCGTTATGGACAGGGGGTCAGGCATCCCCCAGGAAGACATTCCGTATCTCTTCGAGCGCTACTACCGGGCAAAGACTGGTAAGAAGACAGAGGGCCTGGGTCTGGGGCTGTATATTACGCGCCTCATCCTCCAGGCCCACGGGGGAAGAATCTGGGTCGAGTCCGAGGTCGGCAAGGGCAGCACCTTCTCCTTCACCCTGCCGCTGGCAACATAGGCCAACGTTCGTCATCACCGTCTAAATAGTCCGGCCTTACCCTTGCTGTACGGCCAGCTGGTGCGGTAGTCCATCTGCCGCTCCACCGTCATTCCCGCGGAAGCGGGAATCCATCCGGTGCGCAGCCATACCGGGGACTGGATCCCCGCTTACGCAGGGATGACAGGAGCGCCGGCAGAGTCTACGTGACCCCTCGCGGTAGCGAGCACCCAGCGGCAATGGCTATGCCGGACTATTTAGACGGGACACATTGGTACGCACCCACCCCCGGCGTCCGTCGGCCCCCCCTTGCACGCTCTCGCCATCCCCGTCAACCCGTGCGGCACGTCCACGCGATTAGTGGACGAGGGCGCCAAAGCTGAAGCTGGCCAGGTTGGCGACCATGGAGAGGGCAAGAGCGTTGCCTAGACGCAGCTTCCCTCCCTTCCAATAGAGCGAGCCCTCGAAGAACACGGCGAGCACTTCCAGGAAGGCCAGAGCGACAAAGGCGGCCGGCCCTCCCAACAGGTAGGAAACCCCGAGGACTACGAGCCAGACCAACGGCAGAGTCAAGAGGTTGGCGATGAGCCCGGTGATGAACAAAGGTCGGGCCGGTAGGGCCGAACGCCGGGCCCAGAGCAGAACTATGGCCAGTTCGACGATCAGCGTTAGGGGTAAAGCCAGGCAGGCTAGCTCCCAGCGCCAGTCGCTTTCCCAGACAGGCTGCGGGGTCGGACTGATCGTCGCCGTGCCGTCGCTCGCCAGATCCACCCTAAACCTGGCCCGCAGCGTGTCCCGGTCAACGGGAGCCGTGAGAAACGTCTGGCCGCTGGCCGGTACGTAGACGGCGAGGCGGAAGCGGCTAGGCACCATGTATGAGAAGCGCACTTTCCCGTCCTCGGTTGGGCCGGAGGAAACCGGCGCGAGGGGATAGCCCCAGCGGCACCCGCTGGGATCGCTCAGGTCGAGATTCTCCAGGCCTGGCACTGCCGACATTCCCCACGAGGGATCGGGATGTGCCAGCCGTGCCTCACCGGTCGCGCAAGAGAGGATTGCAGCGCCGTACTGCGTGTAGGGCAGCGATTGGCCACCATAGTAGACGCCGACGACCACCTCCGGCTTGGGGCCGACGTCGGCTGCCGCGGGCTGGACTGTGCCGCCAAGAAGCAGGAGCGCGGCACAGAGAGGGGCGAGCAAGCGACCAACGCGGACAGGCCATCTCATCACGGCAACCACCTCCCAACCGGCAGCCATTGTACCATGCGACGGCCATGCCAGTTGGGCTGTCCTCGTCACTACCAGGAAGCCGACCGACGACCTCGCCGGACGGTGGCGACAGGGGTACGAGCTGGCCAGAAGTCGCCCCCTGGACACATGGCCAGGTTTCAGGACTGGTCACCGGGCCAAGGCCAATACTAGCTCCCTGGCGGGTGACCGGTCTGGCCCGTCATATATGCCATCCTGATGCCGCCGACGATCCTGAACCCGGGCGACCTGAACGTCGGGATCGCCACGGCGCACAGCGTCGAGGTCTTTGCCGGCAACTTCGTCTACGGCTGGATCGTAGCCCTCTCCCTGGGGCGACCTTGGCAGCAAGCCTGGCAGCGCATTGCGGCCAATGAGACGATGTAAGCCAACCAAGGTCCGATCTTCGAAGCGGCAGATGAGCTCACGGCGCCGCCGAGGTGCCGGGGATAGTCCCGCCGGCACCGTCATCGTCCGTCTGCTGACCTGGCCGCGGCCCGCAAGAGATACGCTCTGGTATGTCAGCGTCCTGCCCCGGGCAAGGCCGTACACAGACCACTTGACAGACGTCGTGTTATGGCATACCATTTGGTAGTAACTAACATTAACTCCGTCGTCGCGAGAATGCATCGGGGGCGTTAGCCAATGCGTGCACCGTCAGCACCGGGTCTGCGCGAGCGCAAGAAGGCGCAGACCCGCCATACCATTCAAAGAGAGGCGCTGCGTTTGTTCCTTGCCAAGGGGTACGAGGCGACCAGCGTGGCAGAGATCGCCACGGCTGCCGGCGTCTCCCATATGACGTTCTTCCGCTATTTCCCGTCGAAAGAGGACGTGGTCATGGCGGATGATTACGACCCTCTGCTGGCCGAGATGATTGCCGCACGTCCGGCGGATGAGCCTGCCGTCGACAGAATACGGCGTGGCGTAAGCGACGGCCTGGCCCAGATCTACTCGGCAGACCGCGACGCTCTATTCGTCCGCACCCGGCTCATCCTTCGCACGCCCGCTCTACGTGCTCGTTTGTGGGAACAACAGATGGCCACGGAGCGACTCATCGCGGCAGCACTCGCCTCTAGTTCCGACCGCGGCCCGAACGACATATCAACGCGGGTCGTGGCCGCGGCGTGCCTGGCTGCGATAACGGTCGCGGGCACCATTTGGGTAGAGAGCGACGGCGTGCAAGAGCTTCCGGACCTTTTCGATCAGGCTTTCACCAATCTACGCCGTGAACTTGGAGGCGGCAATGGATAGTGCGATCGCTACCTTTGGATTGACAAAACGATACGGCGACCTTGTCGCCGTGGACGGTCTCTCGCTGCAAGTCGAGCGAGGTGAAATCTACGCCTTCCTCGGGCTGAATGGCGCCGGAAAAACCACCACGATCCGCATGCTTCTCGGCATGATTCGGCCAACGGGGGGTTCTGCCAGCATACTCGGGGCACCAGTCCGGGCCGATACCCGTGCCGTGTGGTCGGAAGTGGGCTATCTGGTGGAACGGCCGCAGGCATACCCCGAACTCACCGTGCGCGAAAATCTTGAGGCGGCTAGGCGATTGCGGATGATCGCCGACCGCCGCGCGGTGGACCGGGTGATTGAGGATCTCGCCTTAACCCCATATGCCGACCGTCGGGCCGGTACACTCTCCTCCGGCAACGCCCAGCGGCTTGGGCTGGCGAAGGCCCTCTTCCATGATCCTAAACTGCTCATACTGGATGAGCCGGCGAACGGGCTTGACCCGTCCGGCGTCGTCGAAGTGCGCGAACTGCTCCGCGGCCTGGCCCGCGAGCGGGGCGTCACCGTGTTTATGTCGAGTCACATCCTCGGCGAGGTAGCTCGGCTTGCCACGCGGATCGGGATCATCCACGAGGGCCGGCTAACCGAGGAGGTCGACGCCGAAGAACTCGAGCGCCGCTGCCGTCGTTGGCTAGTTGTGGACGGCCGGGACCGCCGCGCCGTGAGGGCAGCCTTGGAAGCAGCCGGGTTTTCCGTCGACGTTGACGCGCACGGCTTCTTCGAGCTGACGGCAGAGCGCGCCACGTCCCACCCGGACCACGTCGCCCAGCTGCTCGTGGGGGCAGACCTGCCGCCGACCAAGCTTGACGTGGTACAGGAGGACCTCGAAACGTACTTCCTACGCCTGGTCGGCACAAAGAACGGTCCAACGCAAACCAACCGCGCCGACGATGAAGAGCAACATCCAATGAGTTCCCGCCGTCGAAACGGAGGTGTCCAATGACCGGGCTTAAGGCCGCGCTGTGGGTAGAGCTACTCAAGGCACGGCGCTCAAAAGCGCCATGGCTGACCTTGCTGGGTTTCTCGCTGCTGCCCTTAGCGGGAGGCTTGTTTATGATAATTCTGAAGGATCCCGAGTGGGCACGTAACTCCGGGCTTATCTCGACGAAGGCCCAGCTCGCTGCGGGCACGGCGGATTGGCCAGCGTTCTTCGACATGCTCGCACAGGGAACGGCAATCGGGGGCTTCATTCTGTTCGGGCTCATCGCAATCTGGACGTTCGGCCGCGAGTACAGCGACAGGACGGCCAAGGACATGCTGGCACTTCCCGTGTCGCGGGAGGCCATCGTGATGGCCAAATTCGTCTTGGACGCCTGTTGGTCACTTGCGGCAGTGGTGCTCATCTTCGGGCTTGCCCTGGCCGTCGGCTTCGCCGTCGGCCTGCCCGGCTGGTCGGAAGGGCTGGCAGTCAGTGCCGCCGGCGCCCTGGCGACCATCGCCGGGCTGGCGATCGTAGTCATTTCGCCGTTCGCCTGGGTGGCGAGCGCCGGCCGCGGTTACCTGCCACCGATCGGAGTCATGTTTCTGATTCTGGCTCTCTCTCAGATTCTTGCCATTCTCGGTTGGGGAGACTACTTCCCATGGGCGGTGCCCGCGCTCGCCAGCGGGGTCGCCGGCCCAAGCGAGCAGGCGGTGGGAATCGCTAGTTACTTGATAGTCGCCCTCACGGGAATCCTGGGAGTGGCTGGTACACTCGCCTGGTGGCGCTGGGCAGATCAAACCACATAGTGCACACTTCCCCTTAGGTCGGGAGCGTCCTTCCCGGCGACCTCGAACCTCGCAGCGCCCTCACCCGGGAGAGCCGACGGACCTGGCCACCGGGCCAGGTATTATTCTGCCCAGCTGCCCGGTGTGCTCCCTCCGATGGTCCTGTATCATCACGCGTAAGCGGAGGTCGAGGTTGACCACGCGGAGCGC
>JAJZQK010000042.1 GCA_021847625.1 Chloroflexota bacterium | reverse complement strand
CGTCCAGGCGGGTCAGGATGTCGACCCGGCGTTGTTGCTTCTCGTTCAAAGTGATTGTCCTCATACCCGTAGTATGCGGACATTTTCCCTGAGCAGTAAACCCGGACATTATCCCTGAGCAATGACACCGCGGGGAATGCAGCTTGATTTCTCAGCCGGCCGTCGCTATAGTGACCTAACCCGAGTTCAGGAAGGCACAGTTGAGGATACTGCACATAGTCAGACAGTTCCATCCCAGCGTGGGCGGGGTAGAGCGCTTCACGCTGGATCTCTGCCGCTTCACGCGCCAGCAAGGGCACGAATGCGGCGCACTGACGTTCAATCGCGATTTCGCCAGCGGCCGCCTCCTGCCCGCCCATGAGACCGTGGAGGGCATTACCGTCCGCCGGCTGCCCTTTTTCGGGCCCCGTCGCTATAGGATGGCACCCACGGCGCTCGCCTATCTGGGCGGCTACGACCTACTGCACGTCCACTGTATCGACTCGTTCGTCGACTACCTGGCGGCGACCCGTTTCCTTCACCGCAAGCCGCTGGTTGTCTCCACCCACGGCGGGTTCTTCCACTCCCCCTGGGGCACCGGGCTCAAACGCTTCTACTTCCGTAACGTGACCCGACTCGCCCTCCACGCCGTCGACCGCGTCGCCTGCGACAGCCGGCAGGACCTCGCTCTGTTCTCGACCATCGCTCCCGACAAATGCACACTGATCGAGAACGCCATCGACTTCGACTCGTTCGCCTGCGTCGAGAAACGGGTCGAGCCAGGTCTGCTCCTGTACGTCGGCCGCACCGACGCCAACAAGCGCATCGCCAACCTGATTCAAGCGCTGGCGGTCGTCTGTCAGCGGACGTCCACCGCCCGGCTCGCCCTAGTCGGCCCCGACTGGCTGGGCGAATGGCCACGTCTGCAAGCTCTAGCGGTGGAACTGGGAATCGAAGACCACGTGTTGTTTGCCGGCCAGGTATCAGACGATGGCCTTAGGGACTGGCTATCGCGGGCGCAGTTCTTCGTCTCCGCCTCCATGTACGAGGGCTTCGGCATCGCCGCCGTGGAGGCGATGGCCACCGGCACCGTGCCCATCCTAAACGACATCGAGGCCTTCCAGCACCTCACGCGCGACGGCGCCTGCGGCCTCTTGGCGGATTTCGACGAGCCGGCTCGCGCGGCGGACACGATAGTAGAGGCGCTGGGTCTGGGGAGCGAGGAATACGCGAGGCTATCCCAGAGGGCCCGAACGGCGGCAAGCGAACACGCCTGGCAGCAAGCGGGGAGAGCGTTCCTCTCGTTGTACGCGGAGGTGGTCGGTAACGGGCGCTCGAGGCAGTTGCCTGCCGGCTAGCGTCTCAACAACCGGCGGACCGTCGTTCTGATCAGCCCGGTCGGCAGCAGAATCCGCAGAGAGTTCCAGGCCGAACTCAAATCGCGACCGTCGTCCGCGTTGTCACCCGACGACCCGAAGCGATACTCCACGTAGGCATCCGCGATGCGTCGGATTGGATTGGCGGCGGCCGGGGCGCTGCGGACCAGCGTCTCCGCGTACTCGAACGGGGTCTGATACGGCCGTGGCCCGCGGCCCAACCAGCGGGCGACGTCGGCCATCTTGGCGTAGGCCGCCTCGGCCGGGCGCAGGCCGAGGAAGCGGCGGACCCATAGGTAGGTTGTAAGCCTGGCGATAACCGCCGCGGCCAGCACGGACGCCAGCAGACCCAGGAAGACCTTCGGGTCGAGGGGTAGCGCCGACGGCGACGTCAAGCTAGCCGCGCCCGGCGTGAATGGATCCAGCATCTCGCTGGGATCATCGTACAGCGGCAGGTCGGCAACGCCACCGGCGGTGGGATCAGTCCCCGCGGGGTCGGTGTTATCCAGGCCGGTCGCCTCGTGGACGATGGCTGGGGCCGAGGCAGTGGGCTCGAACTCGATCCACCCGTAGTCGGGGAAGTAGACCTCCGGCCAGGAGTGGGAATCGGACTCCCGCACCACGTAGGCCTGGACCGTCTCGTCGTAAGTGCCGGGCAAGTAACCCGCCACTACCCGCGCTGGTATCCCCAGCGAACGCAGCATCACCACCATCGCGGAAGAGAAGTAGTCGCAGTACCCCTCCTTGGACTCGAAGAGGAAGAAGTCGACCACGTCCCGTCCCACAGGCACCGACGGTGGCTCCAAAGAGTAGGTCAGGCCGCGCAGGTATGTCTCGATTGCCAGGGCCTTGTCATAGGCGTTGTCGTAGTCCGCGGTGAGGGTACGCGCCAGTCGCCGCACCTCGGAGGGCACGCTCCGTGGCAGCCCGGTATAGCGCCGCCAGATTTGCTGAGGATACGCCAGCCCCGCCTGCCGCAGCTCGGCGGCGCTAGCGTTGGACACCGACGAGACGACCGTATAGTGCTGCCCTCGGAAGGTCCCCGCGGAGGACCGGATGGCGCCCAGGTCGGTGTAGATCGCGGAATCGCCGCCGCCCTGGCCCGGGGATAGGCGCTCGAGTTCGGCAAGCACCGGCACACTGACGGACTTCGGCAAGGAAGCGGCGAACAAGAGGTTGCCCTTTGTACGGAGGATTGTCACTTCTTGCTGCAGGTCGCGCCGCTCCATATCCGCGCTCGCCACCTGCAGAGCCTCTCCATTCACCGGTATGTCCACGGTGGCGCGGTCGTTCATCAGCCAGCCCTGGCCGGTATAACGGTCGTAGACCACCCCCCGCAGGCGCCGCGCCTCGTCGGCCCGGACCTCCAGGACGGGCTGGTCGCTGAGATTCACCCCCGACTGAAGGGCAAGGGTCGATCCGTAAGAACTGGAGCCCGCCGAGAAGCCGCTCTGCCCTGGGCTGAAGAGGCGGGAGAACTCGGACTGGGTGGCGAGCCAGGGGCTCTCGACGTTCTGCCAGAGGGCCGTGAACTCCGCGCTCCCCACGATGCCAGGCGCCAAAGCGCTGGCCCCGACAACCCCGAGGGCCGCCACCGCGCCGTGGCGCAGAGAGGTCCACCACAGTCGCCTGCTCCGGCTGATGCCCGCCGCCCGCCAAGTGCGGAGCCTGCGCCCCGTGTGCACCTGCGCGAACAGCACGAGGGCAGCCGGCCCGAAGAAGAAGAAGTAATACCCGAGTTGATCGGCGTAGGAGACAGTCACCACGAGCGCCGCCCCGCATCCTATTATGTGAAGCCATGCGCTCTGATGGCGGAACGCGGCCCAGGCCCCGGCGTAGCCGATCAGCCAGGCCAGAAAGGACAGGACCAGCAGGAACAAGAGGTCGTCGGTTCCGATCCCCCCGCCGCTGGTTATCTCAACCCATTTGTAGATCCGCACCAGTAGCGCGAAGATGCGATCATAGAGGTTCCCCGTGCTCAGCGTGAGGGCGCCCGCGTAGCCTAGCGTCGCCACGCCGGTGAAGAAAGCTATGGTGTGGAGGAGAAGACCGGGGGCAGGAATCTGGGCAAACGCGGCGCCGAGCAGCAACGCCGCCAGGCTCACCCAAGTGAGGACCCAGGGGTGTGAGAGCCATCCAGCCTGGTGCACAGCCCACACGGCGCTCGCCTGTACAGTCACCAGCAGGGCGAATGTAAGCCAACTGTGTTCGGGCGGGGCTTTCGTCGTGGTCGTTGACATGGCTTTCCCCAGCTGGACTGTCGCAGGATTGGTACCAGACCGGCCCAAACCTCGCTCACGAGACGCACGGTCGAGTTAAGTTTATGCTACACCTGTGCCCCTTCGGACGCAAGCACAGAGGCTAGGCTATCGCCCTTCCTGTAGGTGTAAGTTGTGACTCCCTTGGCAACCTGCTGAGCGAGCAGATCCGTCGACGGTGCCGGGCGCCCACCGAAACTGCTCGCGTCGACCAGCAAGGCCATGCTCCGTACCCCCTGCTCGATGAACGATCCGAGGACCACCCCCCAGCCCTCGTCAACCGACGGCGTGATGGTCACGACCGTGGCGTAGCGGCCAAAGCGCACGCCCTCGGAGATCAGCATCTCGGCGAGGGAAACGTGGCCGGTGGCGCGAATGACCGCCAGCTCTTCCAGCATCTTGATCATCTGGCGGTCCCCACGCTCGGGGGGTATGTCATGATGCTGCTCGGACAGTGATAGCAGGCCGACCGCCCAACCGTTCATCAGGAAGTGGCGGGCGATGGATGCCGCCGCGTGAACCGCGTACTCCTCGGTGCTTTGCGGCCCCTCGCCCACGTGAACGGTGGCATCCATATCCAGGGCGATCCAAAGGTCGGCGATCGGGTCGGGCTCGAACTCCTTCACCATCAGCCGATTCATCCTGGCCGACGTCAGCCAGTGCACGCGGCTCAGGGAATCCCCCGGCACGTATTCGCGCACACCCGCCGCATTCGGGGTAATTTGGTCCGTGTACCGGCGACGGTTCGTCCCTCCGAGCAGGGCTCCACCGGGGAGCCGGAGGCCGGGCAGAGGAACGGTAGCGGGGTAGATGACGACGGCCGACGCTTCGCCCACCAGACTGCGCTTCTCGAAGAGGCCAAACGGATCACCCGCCCGCAGCACGGCCGGACCGAGCCGGAACCGGCCGCGCTGGTGGCACATCGTTCGTACCTCCCAGCGCACGGCCTTACGTCCGCTGCTTGAGACGACGCGGCTGACACCGTGGTCGGGGAGCGTGGAGAGGTCTTGCACGCCGAGCCACACTTTGGGCAGGCGGCTGCCGTTGACGAGGGAGAGCGTCTCAACCATCTCCTCGCCCACCTGTCCGCGGGCCGATTGCACCCGCCGCCCCAAAGACACCTTGCGCAGGCTGAGCTGGGTCCAGCCGAAGGCAAGCACAAGCGTGAAGGCGGCAGTGTAGGCGAGGCGGAAGAGTATCTCAAGACCGCTGCCAACCGCCAGGAAGAATAGGACCACCACGGCGACGAGGAGGAAGTACTTGCTCATAAGATCCGTCTAGGCGCGGACCGTGGCCCCGGGTATGGATATCGTCTCCAGCAGCTCGCTCACTACGTTCTGCGCGGTGACGTTGCGTATGCGAGCAGACGGGCTCATTATCAGCCTGTGCGCCAGCGTGGGCACGGCAAGGGCCTTAATATCGTCCGGAATGGCGTAGTTGCGGCCGTGCAAGGCGGCTCGCGCCTGACAGGCCCTGAAGAGCCCCAGCGAGCCTCGGGGGCTGGCGCCCAAGTAAACCTCGGGATGCTGGCGAGTGGCTGAGGTCAGGGCGACAATGTACTCGCGCACCAGCGGGCTGACCTCCACGTCCCGGCGAATTTCCTGCTGCATGCTCACGAGCTCGTCCACGCCCACGACCTGCTCCAGCGAGTTGATCGGGTGTGCCACCTTCTGGCGGGCGATAATCTCGAGTTCCTCCGCCCGCCGGGGATAGCCGAGTCGCATGCGCATCAGGAAGCGATCGAGTTGGGCTTCAGGCAGGGGAAAGGTGCCCTCGTACTCGATCGGGTTCTGAGTAGCCATGACCAAGAACGGCATCGGCATGACGTAGGTCACGCCGTCTACCGTGATCTGCCGCTCCCCCATGCATTCCAATAACGCCGACTGCGTCTTCGGCGTCGCCCGGTTGATCTCGTCGGCCAGTACTATCTGCGCCATGATCGGCCCCGGGCGAAAGGTGAACTCGCCAGTCTTCTGGTTGTAGACCGAGACGCCCGTGACGTCGCTCGGCAGGAGGTCGGGGGTGAACTGAATGCGGCGGAAAGTGCAGCCAATCGACTTGGCAAAGGCCTTGGCAAGCACGGTCTTGCCTACGCCCGGGACGTCCTCGATTAGGAGATGACCTTGGCAGATGAGGCCGATGAGCGCGAGCTCCACCTCACTGCGCTTGCCAATGATCACTCGCTCAACGTTGCTTACGATGCGCTCGGCGGTCTCCGCTATGCGTTCCATAGGCCTCATCGGGGTGGAACGGGACTCTATGTGTTAGCCGCTCGTCCACAGCATTTCTTGTACTTCTTGCCACTGCCGCATGGGCAGGGGTCGTTGCGTCCGACCTTGTGGCCGGTCCGCACTTGTTCGCCCTTGGCCGCGGCGGGGCGGTTCATCATGATTGGCCGCGGCGGCGGAGGCGGCGCTTCCCGTTGGAACGTCGCCTGGTAGATCATATGCGCAATGTCACGCTTAATGGTCGCCATCAGTTCCTGGAAAGTGCGATAGGCCTCTCCCTTGTACTCGACCAGTGGGTCGCGCTGGCCGTACGCTCGCAGGCCGATGCCCTCGCGAAGTTCGTCCATCGACGTCAGGTGATCGATCCACAGTTTGTCGATGACATGCAGCATGACCAGGCGCTCGAGACGACGCATCATCTCTTCGCCGAGGTCGCGTTCCTTCGCTTCATAGGCCTGATGAGCCTCGTCAAGCACCGCCTGCAGCACCTCTTCCTGGCTGAGCCGCTCGAGGTCCTCCGGCGTCATCCCGAAGGTAGGCACTATGCGCAGAAGCGCCTTTGTCAAACCCTCGGTATCCCATTCTTCGCTGTAGGAACCGGTCACGTAAGAGTTCACGAGGTCCGTCAACTCTTCGTCGATCATGTCCAGCACAATCGGTTTGAGGTTCTCCTCGCCCAGGACGCGCTTGCGCTGGGTGTAGATAACCTCCCGGTGCTTGTTCATCACGTCGTCGTATTGGACGACGTGCTTGCGGATATCGAAGTTGTAGCCCTCGACCTTGGTCTGCGCGTTCTCGATGGCCTTGGAGACAAGGCCGTGCTCGATCGGCGTGTCCTCCTCGAGGCCGAACCGGTCCATCAGGCCGGCGATGTTCTGCCCGCCGAAGCGCCGCATCAACTCATCGCCGAGCGACACGTAGAACCGCGAGGACCCCGGGTCACCCTGTCGGCCCGCCCGGCCACGCAGCTGGTTATCTATGCGCCGGGCCTCGTGCCGCTCCGTGCCCAGTACGTGCAAACCGCCGAGGGCAAGGACCCTCTCCTTGTCGGCGTTGCAGGTCAGCAGAGCCTCCTGCCGTGCCGCCTGCACCTGCTCCGGGCTCGCCTCGCGCGGGTCCACACCCTGCTTGCGCAGGATGTCGTCTATCAGGCCTTCCGGGTTGCCGCCAAGGAGTATGTCGACACCGCGACCGGCCATGTTAGTGGCAATCGTCACCGCCTTCGGCCTACCGGCCTGGGCGATGATCACCGCCTCTTGCTCATGGTACTTGGCGTTCAACACCTGGTGCGGGATCCGCCGCTTGGTAAGCAACTGGCTAAGGTGCTCGGAGTGCTCGATGGAGGCAGTGCCCACCAACACGGGCCGCTCCATCTCGTGCATCTCCGCGATCTCCTCGACCACCGCGCGATACTTGCCGGTCTCGCTCTTGTACACGAGGTCCGCTCTGTCGTCACGAATCATCGGCCGGTGGGTGGGAACGACGATCACGTCGAGGTTGTAGATCTTGTGCAGTTCTTCCTGTTCGGTGACCGCCGTGCCGGTCATGCCGGCCAGCTTCGGGTACATGCGGAAGTAGTTCTGGAAGGTGATCGTGGCCAGCGTTCGGCTCTCGCGCTGAATCTTCACGTTCTCTTTGGCTTCGATCGCCTGGTGCAGGCCCTCGCTGTAGCGACGGCCGAACATCAGCCGGCCGGTGAATTCGTCGACGATCACCACTTCGGCGTCGCGAGGGCTACCGCTCACCACCTGGCCATCGCGCACTAGGACGTAGTCCTTGTCGCGCTTGAAGATGAACTCCGCCTTGAGCGCCTGCTCCAGGTAGTGGGTCAGCTCGTAGTTGGCTGGGTCGTAAAGGTTCTCCAGACCGAGCCAATGCTCCAGGTTCGTGATTCCGGTCTCGGTCAGCGATACCGTGCGCGTCTTGGCTTCGATCGTAAAATCGTCCTCGACTCGCAGGCGCGGGACCAGGCGAGCGAACAGGTAATAGCGATCGGTCGATTCCTCGCCCTGCCCCGAGATGATGAGGGGCGTGCGGGCCTCGTCGATGAGGATGTTATCCACCTCGTCGACGATGGCGTATCGCAGTTCCCGCTGGACGGACTGCGAGAGGTCGATCACCATATTGTCGCGGAGATAATCGAACCCGAACTCGTTGTTGGTGCCGTAGGTGATGTCGGCCAGGTAGGCGTCCCGGCGGCTGATGGACCGCAGGTGCCGCAAGCGCGGGTCGGGGTTGGCGTAGGTCGGATCGAAGAGGAAGGCCGACTCGTGCTGAATCACGCCCACGCTCAGGCCTAGGAGGTGATACACCGGGCCCATCCACTGGGCATCGCGCTTGGCCAGGTAGTCGTTGACGGTGACGAGGTGGGCGCCACGCCCCTCCAACGCATTTAGATATAATGGTAGCGTGGCGACCAGCGTTTTTCCTTCGCCAGTCCTCATCTCCGCGATCTTGCCTTGATGAAGGACGTGCCCGCCAATAACCTGCACGTCGAAATGGCGCATGCCAACCGTGCGCTTGGCGGACTCCCTGGCAACCGCAAATGCCTCCGGCAGGATATCGTCGAGCGATTCGCCCCCGTCCAGCCGCTCCCTGAACTTATCGGTCAGTGCCCGCAGTTCCGCATCGGTTAAGGCCGTCACCGTCGATTCGTGACCGGCTACCGCCTCCACGACCGTCTGTGACCGGCTCAGTTCTTTCTCATTTGAATCGCCAATCAGTCTGTTAAGCCATTTGAGCATAGATGTCCAGACCTCGCTACTCTCCCTTCACCGTCGAATAGAGTGTAGCACAATGTGACTGGCCGTGTCTAAGTGGATAACGGGCGAAGAGCCTTCCCCTAGCGGAAGAGTTGGCCGACCGAGCCGCCGGTGTGGATGCGACGAATCGCTTCGCCCAGCAGCGGGGCCACGCTCAGGATCGTCATATTCCCCAGCCGCTTGTGAGGCGGCAGCGGCACCGTGTTCGTCGCCACAAACTCCTTGATCGGGGCCTCCCGCAGGCGCTCGATGGCAGGGCCAGAGAGGATGGGATGGGTGCAGCATGTGTAGAATTCCGTGGCGCCCAGCGCCTGCAGCGCCGTTATGGCCGACATGACCGAACCCGCGGTATCGATCTCGTCGTCTACGATTATGACCTGACGATTGTCCACGTTGCCGATCACGTTCAACACGTCGGTCTCGGCCGCCATTCGCCGTTTCTCGATAATAGCCAGGGGGGCGTGCAGGTGTTCGGCGAAATTCCGTGCCTTCTTCGCACTGCCCAGGTCCGGCGAGACGACGACGATGTCGCCCAGCTGCTTGGCGATGAAGTAATCCGTGAGCAGCCGCAGGGCGGATAGCTCGTCAACAGGTATGCTGAAGAAGCCCTGAATCTGACCGGCGTGCAGATCCATTGTGAGAACGCGGTTCGCCCCTGCCGCTGTGATGATGTCCGCTAAGAGGCGGGCCGTAATTGGGACTCGTGGCTGGTCCTTCTTGTCCGTTCGGCCGTAGGCATAATAGGGAACGACGGCCGTAATGCGCGCCGCCGACGCCCGCTTCAGGGCGTCGATCATGATCAGCAGTTCCATGATCGAATGATTGACCGGCGTGCTCAGCGACTGGACGACAAAGACGTCCTGTTCGCGCACCGTTTCCTTGATACGGATGAAGATATTCTCATTGCTGAATTCCATTACTTGCGCCTGCCCCAGGGGCACCTTCAGATGATCGCAGATCTCTTTGGCAAGCTCCGGATTCGCATTACCGGTGAAGATGCTCAGGTTGCCGTACAATTCGCTCTCTCCTCCTTAAACCTGACAGGGAAAAATGCCCGGCTCTTCGCCTACAAACAGGACAGCCCAGTTCGGTCAGGCTAGCATCACTGCCCGCCCTAGGGACGCTGCGAGTCACTCCCCGCTGAAGGACGAAGTCCCGAATGATCTAGATATAGACGAGTACCCAGGTTCTACAGATCGTGAAGCCGGCGTGCCTCCGTGATGACCCGCTGCGCGCGCCCGCCTTCAGCCGACGAGGGCCCCGCCCCCAAGGGGTCGAATATGCCACGACCAAGCAGTGTATCTAATGTGGCGCACACCCCGTACGCCAGTGCCTCCAAATCGTAACCACCTTCCAACATGAATGCCACCCTTCCCCCGCAGAGGTCATGGGCCAAGCGAACGACGATTCCCACCAGACTGGCATAGCCGGCAATCGAGAGCCCCATGCTGGCGATCGGATCGCGCCAGTGGGCGTCGTATCCGGCCGAGACTAGGATGGCCGAGGGACGGAACCGGCGGGCAGCCGGCACCAGCACCTGCTCAAAGGCCTCCACGTAGGTCCGGTCCCCCGTGCCCGGCGGCAGGGGCACATCTATCGTCGTCCCCACCCCCTTCCCCTCGCCGACCTCGTCGACGAAGCCGGACCCCGGGTAGAGGGGATGCTCGTGCACCGAGAAATAGAGAACATTGGGATCGCTATAGAACGCATCCTGCGTTCCGTTCCCATGATGAACGTCGTAGTCGACTATCAGAATGCGCTCGGCCGCGTGCTGCCTGAGGGCATAGGTCGCCGCGATCGCCACGTTGTTAAAGAGGCAGAAGCCAAGCGCCTGATCGGCGACGGCGTGGTGGCCCGGTGGCCGAACGAGGCCTAAGGAGGGACGAGGCTCGGCAGCGAACAGCAAATCCACCGCCAGCAGGCCGGCCCCGGCGGCATACAGGGCCGCTTCATAGGACCGCGGCGAGGCAACCGTCGGGTCTAGCGACAACAGACCGCCGCCGTCGGCGCACAGCCGCGCGATAGACGCCACGTAATCGGCCGTGTGCACGCGCGTCACCCACTCCAGCGGCGCCCGCGGCGGTGCCAGGGTTTCGACCACGTCGAGGACGCCGCGCTTGCGCAGCAACGACAGCGTATGGGTGAGTCGCTGGGCGCGTTCGGGATGCTCGCCCGTGTCGTGAGCTAGATAGACCGGATCATAGATGATTGCCGGGTCCTTCGTCTCTGCTCCCACGGCGCAATTTTACTAGCTACCACTTCCTCTGTCTATAAGCTCAGGCGGCGAAAAGCGCCGCGTTCCCAGCTTGGCAGGCTTCCGCCGTCGCCGTTGCGGCATTGACTTGTGATAACCCAGATGGTAAGCTCCCCATCGTCGTCCCGGCCCTCTGGCAACGCTTGCAGTCCACCATTGCTTCGGGGGCGGCACGGCACACGTTACTACTCGGGGGGCAGAATGCGTAAGCTGGTCGCACACTACCTCGTATTGGCCGTCTTGTTAGGCTGCCTGCTGTTGATCGGCCTGGCGAGCTGCGTGGCATCCTTTCCACCCTCCCGCCCCCCGGACCCTGCCGCGCTAGACCCCGTCCCCACGGACACTTCCAGGCTGCAACCGAGCGGTCCGGTCGGCTACCCAACCGTGAGGCAGCCGTCGCCGACGCCCACCCTGGTCGTGGTGCCGGACACGATCACCGTCCTGATGTCGCAGGAGCCTGACGTGCTGCTGCCCGGCGCCGGAAGCTCGACGCAGGCCCGGGAAGAGGTACTTGCCGCGCTCTGGACGGACCTAGTCATGCGCGACGACAAGAATGAGTACATTCCCTGGGGAGCGGAGAGCGTGCCGACCGTGGACAACGGCGGCGCCCAGTTCGTCGGCGATGGCGCGGATAAGCACCTTGAGGTGACCTTCAAGATCAAGAAGGGCCTCAGGTGGCAGGACGGCGATCCTGTCACCTCCAAGGACGTCAAGTTCACCCTCGAGTTGCTGCAGAACCCCGATTTCCCGGCCACGGAGCGGACTCTGGCCCTCAAGGTCGCCGACGTTCTCACGCCCGACGACCAGACGGCCGTAGTCCAGTTCATGTCAGAGAACCAGGCCAAGAAGGCCGCCGCCGAGGGCTGGAAGTACGCCAACAAGGACTTCTACCGGGACTACGCCA
>JAJZQK010000041.1 GCA_021847625.1 Chloroflexota bacterium | reverse complement strand
GAGGATAAAGACCAGAGAGCCTCCCAAGAACAGTGGCTTGCGGCCGATGGTGTCGCTGATCGTGCCGGCGCGGGGGCGCACGAGGACCGCCGTAATCGTGAACGCCCCAACGACCAGGCCAACGTCCGAGGAATGACCCCCTATCTCCACCGTGTACAGAGGGAGCAGGGGAATGAGTAGGTACATGCTGGCGAAGAACAGCATTGCCGATAGCGACATCATTAGAAACGGGACCGTGAAGAGGCGCTGGGACGACGCGTCATGGTTGGAGGCCATAGCGCTCACTGATGATCTAGCCAAGCCTGGATTACCTGGCGGGCCTCCGGCGTGGCGCCGGTCGAGCCTGGCCCCGCGTGCTCGCGAATGACGGCGACGGCTATGGTGGGGTTGTCGGCGGGGGCGTAGCCGATAAACCAGGCATGAGACTCCTCCGTGCTGCTGGTCTCGGCGGTGCCGGTCTTCCCTCCCACCTTGACCCCGGCGATCTGGGCAGTCTTGGCATAGCCCACGTCGACGCTGTAAACCATCATGTCGTCGATCACGCGGGCCGTCTCCTCGCTCATCGCTCGTTGCCAGGTCTGGGGGCCATCTCGGTAGACTACTTGCCCGTCGGCCCGGCGTACCTCGGAGACCACGTAGGGACGGGGCACGTTGCCGCCATTGGCTACAGCTGCCGAGACGAGGGCCATCTGGAGGGGGGTGATGGACAGCTCGCCCTGTCCGAATGCCGTCGAGGCCAGAGCAGGCTTGTCGTTCAAGAAGCCGGGCGATGTTTCAATCTCGCTGACGGCCGTTGGGATGCCTTTGAGAGGGATTGCCTGCCCCAGGCCAAAGCGAGCTGCGGCCTCCTGCAGCTTGTCTGCTCCCAGCCTAAGGCCGATGTCCGCGAAAGCGGCGTTCACCGAGTAGGCGAACGCATCGCTGAGATTAAAGACTGGATGTCCCGGTGGATTCGTGTACACGATGTGGAAGCCCTCCACCGTGAAGTCGCCTTTGTTCTCGAAGGTCGTTTCCGGCGTCACGACGCCTGCATCCAGGGCCGCGGCCAGGGTAAGCGTCTTGAAGGTTGACCCGGGCACGTACAGCCCCCCTGCTGCTCGGTTGACCAGTGGCTTGGCCGGATCATTAATGAGCTGTTCCCAAAGTGAATCCAGCTGGTTAGGATCGAAGTAGGGATGGCTCGCGAGGGCTAGGATCTCGCCCGTGCGCGGGTTGATGGCGACGATGGCGCCGGGCCAATCGCCGAGGGCCTTGTCGGCGGCCCGCTGGAGGTCGAGGTCCAGTGTCGTCACGACGTCGGCGCCCTTCACTGGCTCGTAGAAGACGTCTCGGCGCAACCGATCGAGGATAGTCTGGCCGCTCTCTGCCTGCAGATAACTGTCGAACGCCTGCTCAATGTTCGTGCTTCCGAAGCGGTAGGAGTAGTAGCCCAGCGCGTGGACGAGTGATGGCTCGGCGTAGACTCGCTTGACGCCGTCAGACGTCTGTTCCGACCAGGCCAGCGGGCGCCCCTTGCGGTCGAGAATGGCACCGCGCTGCACGCTTTGTTCGGCGGCCAACGCGCGGGGCGCGTTGAACGGCATCTTGGCCGTCAGTTCGTCGGCGGCAATCACCTGCCACCAGCTGAGCTGCAGCACGAGAGCCACCACGGCAAGCACCATGATGGTCGCCAAACGTCGGATGTTGGTGTTCATCGAGGTTGCCTCGCGGATCTGTCGGAGATGGAGAGGAGGATGCCGACGATGACGAAGTTTGTCAGCAGTGAGCTGCCCCCGTAGCTGATGAACGGCAGGGTGATGCCCGTGAGCGGGATCAGTTTGATGTTGCCCCCCACGATGACGAACATCTGCAGAGCGACCACCGTGGTGAGACCGGCGGCCAGCAACTGCTGGAAGGGGTCGAACGCATTCAGGGCGATGCGATATCCCCTGTAGAAGAGGACCAGGTAGAGCGCCAGAATGGCAATCCCGCCGGCCAGACCCAGTTCCTCGCCAATGGCGGCGAAGGGAAAATCGGTAACGGCCGCCGGAATGAGGTCGGGTTGGCCATGGCCAAGGCCCGTGCCGAGCACGCCCCCGCTGGCCAGGGCCAGCATTGACTGGACTATCTGATACGAGCCGCCGCTCGGATCGTACCAGGGATCGAGCCAGCCCGTCACCCGCGTCTGGACGTAGCCGAATAGGCGGTAGGCCGCGAAGGCGCCGACCATGAAGAGGCCGACTCCTCCCCACACGTACATCAGGCGCGAGCTGGCCACGTAGAGCATCGCCAGGAAGAGTCCGAACAGCAGCAATGTGAGCCCGAGGTCCTTCTCCACCACCAGCAGCAGCAAGGACAGACCCCACATGAGCAGCAGCGGGGCCAGATAGGGCAGAGGCGGCAGGCGCAGTGGACCCAGATGGTAGCTGGCCGAGGAGATCAGCTCCCGCTTGTCGTCCAGATAGCCGGCCAGGAACATGACGAGTAGGACTTTGAGCACTTCCGATGGCTGGAACTGGACCGGGCCGACCATTAGCCACAGGCGCGCCCCCCCGCCATGGGGGTCCCGCCCGAAGACGAGCGTGCCCAGCAGGATGACCAGGGCGAGGACGGCCCATGTATACTTGTAGCGCTTGAGCCATGACGGATCTGGCATCAGGCCGACCACGGCGATGGCGGCGGCGACCCCGAGAACTATCCACGTCATCTGCCGCCACAGGGAATCTGGGTCAAGCCTGCCGACGACGACGAGCCCCACGGCCGCCAGGGCCCCGGCGACGGGCAGCAGCAGCTGATCGGCGCGGGAGCCCAGGAGGACAAGCCACACGTGGATGACCACGAGCAATCCCGCCAGCAGCAGCCCCGGCATGACCACGGACTGGTCGACTCGGCCTGTGCGGACCGCCGCGAGCGTGGCGAGCCCGGCCGTGGCCAGTATCCCTGGCCAGAGCACGAGTGAGAGTTCTCGAAGACGAACCGCGGGCCGGAAGACCGAGAGCCTAGACATAACGGCCGATGATCGGCGCGAGTTCCTCCTTTACCTTGGCCGGAATGCGATCGCGCTGGGTGATGATCGCGTTTTGCAGACCCTTCGCGCAGACGCAGTCGCCCTGCCCGGCGATGCGTGGCACCACTTCGCGGATGATCCGCTTGGCCTTGCGCACGTTGCGCAGCAGGTTGCCGACGATCATCTCCACGGTGACCGGCTCTTCCGTCTCGTGCCAGACGTCGTAGTCGGTGACGAAAGCGAGGGTGGCGTAGCAAATCTCCGCCTCGCGGGCCAGCTTGGCCTCGGGGATCGCCGTCATGCCGATGATGTCGGCCCCCAGCTGGCGGTACATCTTCGACTCCGCTTTCGTGGAGAACTGCGGCCCCTCGATGCACACGTAAGTGCCGCCCTTGTGCACTGTGGCGCCGCACGCGACGGCGGACTCATACAGAATGGCGCTCAGGTCCGGGCAGAACGGCTCGGCGAAGCCCACGTGAGCCACGATGCCGTTGCCGAAGAACGTGTTCGGCCTGGCCTTGGTGCGGTCGATGATCTGGTCGGGCACAACGGCGTGCAGGGGAGCAATGTTGATGTTGAGACTGCCCACGGCGCTGATGGAGATAAGGTGCTGCACGCCCAGGGTCTTGAGGGCGAAGATGTTGGCCCGCGCGTTGACCTCCGTCGGCGAGATGCGGTGGCCGCGCCCGTGCCGGGGCAGGAAGGCCACACGCTTCTCCCCCAGGGTGGCGAGCACTATCTCGTCGCTCGGCGCGCCGAAGGGCGTGGTCACGTTCACGGCTTCCACGTCTTGCATACCATCCATCTCGTAGAGGCCGCTGCCGCCGATTATGGCGATGCTTGCTTGAGGTCCAGCCATCGTTTAAGAACACTCCTTATCGAGAAATCGTCTGTCGGCCCTGCCGACTTGGACGGTTTAGCGCATGATCTTCAGTTTGACCTGCCCCACCTGGACGATATCGCCAGCCTGGAGGAGGGTCGGCTTCGCCACTTGGCGGCGGTTCACGAAGGTGCCGTTCGTGCTGTCGAGGTCCTCCAGCACAACGTTCGCGTCGGCGTCCAAGGTGATAACCGCGTGCCTGGCGGAAAGGAAGGGATCGTCTATCTTGACGTCGTTGCCGGGCGCCCGACCGATGCTTGTGCTGTCGAGCAGAGGGAATATCTGCCCGCGGGCGATGGAGGCAACGGCGCTCTCCACGACGACGAGCCTGGCGCCCCGCGAGGCCGGGCGTGCGGTCTGATCGGTCGGTGCCAGCGAGCGATGAAGGGTGAAGGCCAGCTGGATGAGGAACAGATAAAGGAGTACCACCATCCCGAACCGCAGGAACAGTAGCCATAGGTCGCCTTCGAGCTGCAAGGCTATGGCTCCTCCACGCGGCTTGTGGTGAACACCATCTCCACGTTGCCCAACTGCACCCGGTCGCCATCCTTGAGGAGGGTGGCGATAATCCGCCGTCGGTTTACCCTGGTCCCGTTGGTGCTCTGAAGATCCGTGAGGGAGAAATGCCCCGCCTGGAAGCTTATTTCAGCGTGATGTCGGGAGACGCTGGCATCTTCGATGATGAGGTCGTTGTCTATCGATCGACCGATCGTCACCGGTTTCGGGGGCAAGGGAAAGACCCGGTCTTCCTCCGCCCAATGCAGGCGAATCTCGGCCCTGGCAGGCTGCGCCGGCGGGGCAGATTGTACCTCGGACAGGTCGATGGGTTGCGTGCGGTCGAGCAAGGAGCCGCCGCTGGGATGAAACGCGGACGTCTCGCTCGGCGCGGCGGTCATCTCTCCCTCGACGCGCAGTTGGTGGCGACCGACGGCGGGGTTCGGCTCGAAATCGACGGCAACCGGTCCCAAGAAAGCTAGTCCCCGCTCTTTAGCCAGGTTCTCGGCGTAGGTGACCAGCTCCTTGCCAAGGGCAGCGGCGATGGGTGACAGTTCCGCGTGGTCCTCGGGATGGACGGCCACGCGGAACCGGTTGGGGACGAAGACCTTATCTGGCCCTACCCGCTGGTTCCGCTCGATTTCGCGCTCGATCAGTTTGGCGACTTGGATGGGCTGTACGCCACCGCCGAGCAGACGCGTGAAAGGGCCCTCCACAAGGCCTTCCACAAACGCCTCAAAGTGTTCAAGCGCCCTCATAGTTCCTCCCTCGCAGGGGCAATCTGAACGAGATTATAACCCCAGCCTCCCAGGGCGGTCAAATGAGGCCTTGCTGCCGCGGGCCTGGGGGTGGCTCCTACGGCTTGCAGAAGCTGAGAAGATGCTCTTCTTGCCCCGTCGCGATAAAGACTAGTCCCTGCCGGCTAGTTAGATCGGTGGGTATGGTTGCCGTTTCCGGGCGCCGGCAACAAACAAATTGGCCCTCAGGGAGGATTGACGGGGCCGGCGGGAGCTGCGGTAATAGGGACGTGAGTCCGCCTGGTCTGTGGCAAGCCCGGGCAGAGCGCCCGCTCCTCCGTTGCCAGAGGCTGGCTTCGGGCAGCCGCGGCTGAGGGTTGGGGCCGCGGGCTCACGGGTAAGGAGGTGTAGGCTTGACTCTACTCCCCTTCATACGTCGATTGCCCTACTGGCTACGGCTCATCGCGGCGCTGATGGTGATTGTGGCGCCCGTGGCCGCGCTCTGTGTCGACGTGGCAGGGAGCGGCTACCGCAGCGCTGAGATGCTGGCAGTGAGCCAGGCGCGAAGCGACGCCACGCTCGTCGATGTCTACCTAAGAAGCTACTTCGACAAGTACCTTGCCATCCTGAAGACTTTAGCCGTAGAGCAGGTGCAAGGGGGCGCCTCCGCCCTCTCCACGGCCGACACCCAGGCTTTGCTTGATCGGGTTGCGCTCGACCACCCGCGTGCTCACACGCTCATCGCCCTGGATGGCTCTGGTAAGGTTATCGCCTCCTCGCACCCGGAGGCGATGGGCCTGGATTGCGCACAGTCAGAGTGGTGGCGGCGGCTGAAGGCTAGTCGCGCGGCAGTGGTGAGCGATTTTGAGAGCTCGCCCCAGCTGGGCGGGCCCGTTGTCGTTTTGGCGGTGCCCGTGCCCGGCGGAGAGGGCTGCGTGGGGCTGAGTCTCAACACTTCCACGATGAGCACGGTCTGGGAAGGGCTGCTGCCGTCGGGGGTGGTAGCGTTGACCGACCGCCAGGGCGTCCCGATCGTGCAATCGAATCTTCGGGATATGACGGATGCCGAGCGTCTTGACCTGGCCCAAAACAGCCCCATCGTGCACATGGTGCAGCAGTCGTCCGGCGTCGTCACGCTGCAAAATGTGCCCGGTCTGGGGAACGGGTACCTGGTGATCGGCGCCGGCCTCACCGATCCTCAGTACGGCTGGTCCGTCATCGCTACCCAGGACCGGGACCAGCTGCTCGGTCCGATCCGGCAGGAGCAGTATCAAACCTGGCTGGCACTCGCCATCATTTTGCTCATCAGCTTCGCGGTCGCCGTGCTGCTGATCGGGCGGGGCCCCATGCACCGGGTCGTCTTGCCGGAGATCTCCGGGGGAGGGAGCCTCGAAGTGGTGTTCGACCACCTGCGCGAACAGGCGAACAGCAACCTCTACGGTGAGGTGCAGCTGCGGTTCCGAGGCGGGCGGATATATAAGGCGACGATTTCGCGGGAGAGGGTTTTTGACTGACCAAGAGGATCTGGAGTTGCTCCGCGAACGCTATCCGGAGAGGCGACTTGAACTGTGCCCTTCGCGCTTCTGCCGCCTTTCGGTACGGAAGCGGTTGGCTGTAATGGCCATGGCCAGCTTGGGGCCGGCGGTCATAGCTGCGCTTTTCGCCCTCGCCGAACCGGCCTTACGCGGCTACGGCCTGCTGGACAGAGCGCTGGAGGTCGGGGCACTGGTCGTGGTAGGCTCATTGTGGCTGGCCTGGATCGTCCTGCGCGGGGGCGGTCGGATAGCGATGGACGTGATTGCGCTGCTGGAGTCGGGGCTGACCGGCGGCGGCAGGCGCACGGATTTTGAGCCGGTGTTCGATCGGGCGAACGCCCGGGCGCAGCTGAATGCCTTCCTGGACGACCTGGAACGAAGCCACTACACAGGCACCGTGCCGATCCAGTTCAAAGGCGGCCAGCCGCGGCGGGTGACGGCAACAGAGGAATTGGACCTATCCCTGCCGCTGCCCCTCGGCGGGCGAGAGCCAGAGAAGGGCCAGCGGTCATGAGGAAACGAGCCGTGGCGCTGTCCGACGCTCACCGATTTGGCGGTGACTAGGCGCTTGCCGATAGCGGCTCATCTCCTGTATAATGTCAATGTGATCCCGACCAAGGTGGTGGGTCGGCTAGCAGTGGGGAAGGACCCCGAGCGGCTACTCTCCATTTTGGTCAACCGAACCGAATAACCCTAGCGAGAGACGGCGCCAACCCGGTATCGGCGGTGGCGAAAAGCCGCACCGATGGGATGCGCGGTCGTCTGCCTCTCTTGGGAAGGACCCGAAAGGCGGACCTCTCGATTGCTCTTGGCCGCAAGGTCAGGCATTCCGGAGGTGCGCCTTTTTGTATTGCCTGGGAGTTGAGTGTAGCGCGGACAACTGATATCTCGATCGAGCCCTGCCAGTAGAGTATCCATCCTATCGCCGGCGTTTTGTACGGACGACAGCACCAAAGCTGAACCTTCCCGGTTACCGATGTTGGGAAGCCTGGTAAGCCAGCCGTTCAAGTGGATGAGGGATGGCCCGCCATTCAGAAGCGAATAACGGGCCTTCCCCGCTGCGGGGGTGGAGATGATCGACACACGCCACAAGGTCGAAGGCGAAGAAGAAGCGGTTCTGGAGACCCGTCCCGGCGGGCAATCATTCATGAGATGGCCTGCCGAGGCAGCGCGCCGCACGGCCCTGGTCTGCATCGGGGCGGTCGGTCTGGTTGTCGTGGCGATGCTGACGCTCTGGTGGTTGCCTGCGGTTAGCGTGGAGGGCAGCCCGGCCGACACCCTGTCGACAGTAATCCGCGCCGTGGATTTCCATCTTCACATCTACCTGCCCGTGGCCGATACAAGCGTGAACGTGCTGGCGCTGGTGGGGTTGGGGTTCGTCGTCGGCTGCCTATCGGGGCTGTTCGGGGTCGGCGGTGGCTTCCTGATGACCCCCCTTCTAATCATGCTGGGCATTCCCGCGGCTCAGGCGGCGGCGAGCGACAGTTGCCAGATCGTCGGCGCCTCGTCGTCCGGGGCGGTGGCACACACCCGGATGGGCAACGTCGACATAAAGCTCGGCCTTACGCTACTGGTCGGGGGCCTCGTCGGGGGCACCATCGGCGTGCAAATCGTGAGCTGGTTGCGTTCGCTGGGCAATTTCGACTGTTGGATCAGGATAGTCTACGTCTTGGTGCTTGGCACCGTCGGTTCGCTGATGCTGCGTGAGAGCATGGGGGCGCTGGTCCAGAATTGGATCTACAGCCTGCGCCATCAACTCATGGCAAAGGTGACGGGCGAGGGCTACGCGGAATTGCGGCCACGATTGGTTGCCGCGGAGGAGCCGGACTACCAACCGTTCGAATCAACCTTCGCCAGGCTGCCGTTGCAGACTACCTTCGCCAAGGCCGAACTGAAAGCATCCTACCTCCTGCCCCTGGCCCTTGGCCTGCTGGTGGGCGTCCTCACCGCCCTAATGGGGGTTGGCGGCGGTTTCATCATGGTTCCGGCCATGACTTATCTGCTGGGCGTGAGCACGAGGGTGGCCATCGGCACGAGCCTCTTCCAAATGGTTCTGACGTCGATCAACATCACCTATCAGCAGGCCGTCACAAACCAGACGGTTGACGTGGTATTGGCCGTCCTACTGCTGGTTGGCTCCGCCATTGGGGCGCAGGTCGGGGCCAGGTTCGGCAAGACCCTGAAAGGGCACCAGCTCCGTATGCTGCTGGGCCTCCTCGTACTGGCGGTTACGGTGAAACTGTTGCTGGAACTGACGCTTCCTCCCGCGACGTGTATGAGCCTGGGACAGGCGACTGGAGGCCACTAATGAGACTAGCATGGAAGGCGGTCTACGCGCTGTTGCCGATAGCCCTCGTGTTTCTCGTGTTCGCGGTGCCGCCGGCACGGGCGGCCGGGGGCAAGTCCAGCAGTTTCGCGCTAGGGGTGACGCCGGCAGCGGTGGAGGTGGACATAAACTACGCCGGTGCACAAGTCAAGCTGTCCGGCCGGGCCCCGGCCGGGACCGGGATGGTAGCCGTCGTCTCGTCAAAGCCCTCGCCGGAGAGCATCTCCAAGAAAGGGAAGAGGCTCGGCTTCCTTTGGATGAC
Source organism: Chloroflexota bacterium (assembly GCA_021847625.1). Next base: position 2,611 of record JAJZQK010000041.1, on the reverse strand, counting down.
GACCGGCCAGGTTGAGGTAGAGAACGTCCCCGCCGTGTACCTGGTCTATAGCTCGGGGAAGCTCGATGGGCTGGTCGCCGCCGACGAGCCGGTGAGGGGAAGGCTCGATTCCGCCTTTCCCCTCGTCGATGCCAGCGTGCTTGATGTAGACCACGACGACACTGTGTTGTCGGCGGAGACGGCCCAGCCGTACCTGGAGGGACTGCAGGACATTCGTCAGTCCGAGGGGCTGTATGGCGTTCACGAAGGAGGGATCGAGCCAGGGGATGAAGGTTGGCAGGCGACCGTCGATTTGCCGGCCGCGGCCCCGCCGGGCGCCTATGCTGTGACGGCCTATTTCGTTCGGGATGGTAGGGTCGTCGACGAAGAGACCGCCTCTTTTGTGGTCGAGAAGGCGGGCCTCGTCAGCACTCTCGCGAATCTGGCGCACGGAAACCCTTCGGTCTACGGGGGCTTCTCCGTATTCTTGGCGGTCATATTAGGACTTGGCGTGGGGCGCGTCTTCAGCCAACACGACCACTAGGCGGCAAGCCACGGCCAGGCCGGGTCTATATCTACTTGCGTGTCTTGAGTACTGGTTGGTGGCGGATTGGCGCACGGCATCGCGCCGGGCCGCCACCTTGGGGGGACTAACGTGCCAATCATAACGATTTCGAGGGGAACGCTGAGCGGCGGCAAGATGCTGGCGGATTGCCTGGCCGACCACCTCGGCTATCAATGCATCAGCCGGGAGGTCATCATCGACGCGGCCGCCGAGTACGAAATCTCGCTTGATAGGCTTATCGAGGTAATGGAGAAGCCGCCGTCGTTCTGGGAGCATCTTACCGGCGAGCGGGCCAAGTACCTGAACTACATCCGCATCGCCCTCTGCGAGCGCGCGAAGAGCGGCAACCTCGTCTACCACGGCCACGCCGGTCACCTGCTGCTGGCCGACATCCGGCACGTCATCCGGGTCCGCGTGATCGCCGACATGGAGTCGCGCATCCGGGGCGCGATGGCCATGTACAACGTGGACCGGAAAGGGGCGATTGCGCACATCGAGAAGGCCGACTGGGAGCGCGTGCGCTGGACGAAGTTCCTGTATGACGTGAACTGGTATGACCCATCGCTCTACGACATCGTCCTCAACCTGGAGCACATCACGCTAGATGGGGCCTGCGACATCTTGGCCGACTTGGCTCAGATGGAGCGCTTCCAGCCGACTCCGGAGTCGTTGAAGGCCGTCGAGGACCTATCTCTTGGCTGCCGGGTCTGGGCCAAGTTGGCGAACGACCCTCGTACGCGGGCGGCCGAGGTAAAGGTGGTGGCCGACGGTGGGGTGGTGACTGTCTCCGGCCGAGCGCGGTCGGAAGACATCCTAGAGGCCATTCCGCTGGTGGCCCGGGAGGTCGATGGTGTGACCGAGGTCCAGGCCAAGACAGAGCTGGGTTCGATCTACGGGTAGCCACGCCGAGCCCCCGGGCACTACGCCGCGAGCGTGAACAACTCCCAAATCGACGATCTCCCCCCTGAAATGCCCCTATGCGTAAGCGCGGGCGGCACCCCGACGCGACAGGTCGGATGCCACCGGCCTACCCCCGTTCTCAAACAAATGCCCCTGGAGTGATGCGCGCCGCGAGAGGGCCGAACCGGGCACGGTCTGGTGGGCTGCGTGCGGGCGGCTGTGCTATAATGAGGCGCGATATCAGGCCGGGCCGGTATGCGCGGTTATTTCTTCGTTGCTTGGTGAGAAAGGCAGGTTTGAAACTTCCTACGTCTCAGCGAACGAAAGACAAGAAAGCCCCTACTTTTGCCCATCAAAGCGAGCGCGAGTTCGCGCGCATCCTCGATTTCTACCAGATAGACTGGGAGTACGAACCGCGCACGTTCGAGCTGCAGTGGGACGAGGCGGGGAATCCTACGGAGAGTTTCAGCCCCGACTTCTATCTCCCGGAGTTCGACCTCTTTATCGAGTTAACCACCCTTCGGCAGAGTCTGGTTACCAAGAAGAACCGCAAGCTCCGCCGCCTGCGCGAGCTGTACCCCGACATCAACATCAAGCTTTTCTACAATCGCGATTTCAAGGGCCTGATGAACAAGTACGACATCCCCGTGGTCCCCAACGGACAAGGGAAGACTCAGCACGGGGCGGAGGACGGCCTGGCAGGCGTGGGGAGCCAAGAACAAAGCCAGACTGCCACAGAAGCGGACAAAGAGAATCCCTCCTCTGTGGAAGAGGAGGGAAGACTCAGCCCCGAGTAACCTACCGGTCCTTACTTGGTACCCTACCGTTCGCGCTTCCGACTTCGCTTTTCGCCTTCCGGGCTTGCGCCCTTCCTGCTACTCTGCAACCGTCTTGGCTACGACCGCGTCCGACCTACTCTGCCTCCGTCTCGGCTCCCCGCTTCGCCACCATTCCGGCGCTCCACTTCGCTCCGACCCTTCGCCATTTCTGCCGGCTTCCAGGTACCTTGCGGTACCGCCCAGTTCCTCGGGGCTGATGTTAATATAGCATGCTTTGAGCGCCCTTGTCAAGCTTTCTCGGGTGTGACTGGAATTGCACCATAAGGAAGCCTCTTCACACCGCCGGCGGGAAGGGGTCCTTTGTAGCATAGGGGCGCCCCCTCGTCAT
>JAJZQK010000040.1 GCA_021847625.1 Chloroflexota bacterium | reverse complement strand
CCTGCGGTCGCCGGTAGCCCCTACGGCCAAGCGCCTGCGAGGTGTAGGTTGGCACGCTCGACCCCTGCCTCTCAGGACGGCTCGGGGATTTCGGCTGGCTCCAGGCTGGCCGTGAGAGGGAGGGTGAAGGCGAAGCGGCTACCTTTGCCCTCCTCGCTCTCAACCCAGATGCGGCCGCCGTGGGCCTCGACGATCAGGCGGGTGATGTACAGCCCCAACCCCAAACCTTCGATCTTGTCGCCAGCCCGCGCCCGGTAGAAGCGCTGGAACAGAAACGGTATGTTCGCGGCGGGGATGCCCTGGCCCTGGTCGACGACGGCGATTATCGCCTCGTGCTCACCCCGCTCGACGCGCACCAGCACGGGGGAGCCCGGCGGCGAGTACTTGCAGGCGTTGGCGATGAGGTTGACGATGGCCTGCTCGGCACGGTCGGCGTCAAGGGGTATCGGCGCGAGCTCCGCCGCTACCTCTATCCGGATGCGCGCCCGTTCCTCGGCCAGGCCGAAGCGCTCGACGATCTTGTGGACCAGCCGCCCTAGGTCGGTGGGCACGAGGCGCAGGGTCAGCGCTCCCGCCTCCAGACGGACCGACTCGACCATGTCGTGGATCATCGTCGTCATCCGTTCGGCGCTGCCCACGATGGCCTCGGCGCTCTTGGCCTCGCGTTCCAGCCCCTGCCGGCTCAGCAGGCGATGCAGCAGCTGGGCCTGGCCGAGTATCGTCGTCAGCGGCTGGCGCAGGTCGTGCGACGTCATCCGCACGTAGTCCTCGCGCAGCTCCTCCAACTTGTGCTGCTCGGTGATATCCCGGAAGGTGAACACCGCCCCCAGCACGCTGCCGTCGTCGGCCCGGATCGGCGCCCCACAGATGGAGACCCAGACGTTCTTGCCGTTGGGCAGGTGCCAGATCACCGTCGTCGGCTGCACGGTCTCACCCCGCAGACCTCTGGCCACGGGACGGTCTTCTACTCCGATCGGCGTGCCGTCGGGCGTCTCCGCGCGGAGGATGGCGAACCGTTCGACGAGGGACTTGGCCCGGTCGAGGGCGGAGAAGCCGAGGATGCGTTCGGCGGCGGGGTTCATGCGCCTGAATTCCCCGGTCTTATTGTAGATGACGACACCGTCGACCATCGAGGCAATCGTCGCGTCCAGTTCCGCCGCCCGGCGGTGGGCCTCCACGGCCAGTTGCTGGACCTGCCGGTGGACTTGCATCTGAGGGGTCACCTCGACCACCGAGAGTAGCAGCTCCGCGACGTTGCCGGCGGCATCCTTGATGGGGGATAGCGACCAGTTCCAGTAGATCAGGCCCCGCCATGGTTGATCGGCGAACTCGAACGCTTTCTCCGCAGTCTGGTAAGGCTTGCCCGTGTCGCGTACCAATTCGAAAATGGTCTGATTCTCGGCATTGGGGAACAGCGCGAAATGGTTGCGGCCGATGAGCTCCTCCCGGCTGTGCCCGCCTGCTGTCACGTAGGCCTCGTTGACCATCAGAAAATTGAAGTCCCGGTCCAACAGCGCCAAGCCGGTCTGGGTGGCCTCGATGACGCTGCCGAGCTGAGCGACCCTATGCTGGACCTCAGCCAGCAGGCTCTCGCGTTCGGCCACCTGCAGCGTGCGCCGGGTGATATCCCGGGCGATGCCCTCGAGGGCGACCAGGTGACCGTCTGCATCGTAGACGGGGGAGTGCCGCTGCTCCAGCCAAACGACGTGCCCGTCGCGGTGGCGTAGGCGGACGACGAAAGTCCGCTCGGGGATCGGATTGTCGGCGAGGGCCAGGACCTCGGGCAGGTCCTCCGCCAGCACGGTCCGGTCGATCAGCCGCGGGTCGCGATAGTAGTCCTCCGGCGGATAGCCGAGAATGCGAACGACGGCCGGGCTGAGGTAGCTGAAGCGTCGCTCGTCCAGTTCATAGCGGAAGATGATATCGCCCGACCGCTCTGCCAGCAGGCGAAACTGCCTTTCGCCGTCGCGCATGTGCTCCGTGCGCTGCTTATGCTGCGTCACGTCGTGGAGCACGGCGAGGGCGCCGGCGACGTTGCCCTGCTCGTCGCGGACGGGGTTGGCGGAGACGCTCGCGTAGGTCTCGCCGTCGTCTCTCCCTGCAAGGCCTTGGCTAATGGGGCCTCCTCTGGCGACATTGGCCGACCGTCGGGGTACTGGAGGGTGAGGCGGAGGACCTCCCCTTGTCTTGGCGGCTGGGGCTCACACGCCCCCGCGACCATCCCTTGGGCGGCCTCGTTCATGTAGACGAGCCGGCCCTGGGCATCGATCAGTATGAGTCCTTGGGCGCAGGTGGCGATGGCCGCCTGCCAGAGGCGCGGGTCCCCCATCCCCAGCGAGGGGATCGGCCCGGCCTCGCCCGGCGAGTTTTCGGTTGCCTGGCGCTGGGCCAGAGTGACGTGCTCGTGTTCGTATGCTCGCATTGCCTTCTTAATGCCGTAATCCGTATTCTAACCTGGGAACGTCGCGTAGGCTAAGCGATAGGCCGCACTTAGCAGCGCCGATAAGTGCGGGCGGACGGTCGCAGGGGCGGGAAAGCCCCCACCTTTCCTAAACGGGCAAACTTGTGCGAATAGTACCACGCCCCCTGGGGCCGGTCAACCTTGCTGAGGCCGTTTCAACGTACTCCTGGACGGTGGAGACGCCGGGGACGGCGACGATGTTGAGGGCGTCCATGCCCCGGGCGATGCAGCCGCTGTACTTTATGTCGCCCTTCTCGAAGACGACGACCCGGCCCCCGCAGGAGCCTTGTGTTGGGAGCCCGGTTCCGTTTACGGCTGGGCCCCCGTTCTATCTACCCCGGGGCCGGCACAGAGTCCGGCCCCTACCTGAATACATGGTGCCGACGAGAATACCGCTGGCCCCTATCCCCGTGCACCTGAAGATGGGATACCGGTGCTCACGGGTTGTCCTCGCCGGTTTCGAACCCCTAGCAGGGGATCGATTCTTCCGCCAAGAGGCCCTTCTGGAAGAAGTGCTCCAGGAACCAGCGCTTGTAGTCGGACATGCCCTCCACGTAGGGCGTGGGCGTGGGCCGCCCGCGGACCATCTCGTGCCCCTCGAACAGGTCGTAGGCGATGGCGCCCTGGCTCTGGGCCGGCGGCTGGATGCCCAGGATGTGGCACAGCGTCGGCGTGACGTCGACGAGCTTGATGTGGCCCAGTTTGTCCGCCGGGCGCTCGTAGCCCTGCTTGATGCCGGGCCCGGAAATGACGAAGATGGCCTTTTCCGTGCCGACGTTGCCCTCGAAGGTGGAGATCATGCGCCCGTGGCCGGAGGCGACGTGGCCGGCGTTGTCAGCGACGCTGGTGGGGCTGTCCTTGCGACCCATCTGGTAGCCGCCCTCCAGGGCCACCACGACGTCGCCCACCTGGTCGCCCCAGAGGCCGACGAGCTCGGCGTCGCGCTTGCTGAAGGCGAAGGCGACGACGGTCTGCTTCATTTTGTCGTCCACCCACGTGCGCAGTTCGCGAATCAGGTCGCGCTGGATCTCGTCGTATTTGGGGGTGTCCTTCTCGGCGTTGATGTAGATGTTGAAGGTGTCCAGGAAGACGCCCTCGTGCAGCCAGACCTTGGTCTTGTCCCAATCGAGCTTGTCGTACCAGTTCTCGGCGATCGTCGTCTTGAGCGTCTTGGGGTCCTTGAAAACGAGGAAGCCTTTATCGAAGAGAAACTTCTCCATGAAGACAACACGGTTGATCGGGGAGCAGCCGTGGTCGGAGATCATAATCACGTAGTCGTCCTCGGTGACCCCTTCCAGCAGCGTCGCCATCATGCGGTCGACGGCCTGGTAGGCTTGGCGGATGGCGTTCCAGTGGTGGGGCGTCTCCTTCTCGTCGTAGCGGACCCACTTGGGATCGAGATAGGCGAGGTGCCAATGATTGATATCGTCTAGGAAGTGCCAGTGAGAGAAGAACATGTCGCAGCCCTTCTCCTTGGTCAGGTAGAGGGCGGCTTTAGCAATCCACTGGGCCTGATAGTCGGCCTCTTCCACGCAGGTCTTGTAGTCGACCATGCCCAGGGAGGCGAACATCTGGCTGACGTGCTCCTGGTAGGGGCCGATCTTCTCGATCAGCTCCCGGCCGATGTCGTCGGGCTCGGAGAAGCCGCTGAGGGGCATGATCTGCGAGCGGAACAGCTTCAGGTTCTTGCCGTCGGCGGAGAGGTCGGTGAGCTTGAAGCGCACCGTGCCCTGGCGATAGCCGATGTTCTGGGTGGACCAGTCACTCCACTCGTCTAGCTTGCACTCGGCGACCTTGGTGCCAAAGTCCTTCTCTCGGCAGACGACGACGCGGTCGTAGCCGTTCGCCCCGCCGAGGATGGCCACCTGCCAGGTCTGGCTCTCCTCTTTCTTCTTGGCCGTGACGGGGATGGCCGTCTCCAGGGGCTGGGGGCCGCCGCTGGGGAGGCCTTGCCAACCCTCGGCGGGCTTCAAGGCCACTTCCTGGACCGCCGTGCTCTCGACCTCGAGATGGGTGGTGTAGGCCTCGGCCGCCGCCAGTTCGAAGGGGCTGGCCGCGTAGGCGGGGGTGGCGAAGCCCTCGACGACGTAGCCTGCCTTGAGGCGAGATGGCGAGGAGCCTGGGTAGTGCACGACGGCGCTCTTGAGGCCCTGGCGCTCGGCGGCCTCCCAGATGAACTCGGCGTTGATGCCCAACGAGAAGAGCGAGGACACGTCCTGGCCGTCGGGCATGTGGATGAACCAGCCGAAGGCGCCGTGGGTGCCCGTGTTGGCGCCGGTGGCGATGACCGGCCAGTTGTTGGCCGTGTAGGACGGGTAGGAAGCGAGTGCCTTGTTGACGGCGCTACGCTCCAGCAACTTGGCGATGGTGGGGATGGAGCCTTCCTCGGCAAAGTGCCGGGTGAGGGGAAGGATCATCTGGTCCAGGCCGATTACATAGACCTTGCCTTTCCTGTTCACGCGTGCCTCCTTATGCTGGGTATTTAACCTACGAATTAGTAGCCGAATCTCCTAGCGAGCCTAGCATAGCGCCCTTGCCCTGTCAAGGAAGGTGCTGGTATCATATTATCTCAGACAATAGCCGGGGCCGGCACGGAGTCCGGCCCCTACGTCGGTGGGAGGGCAGGCTGCCCTGGGCGGTCCGGCCAAGCAGAAGGGGAAACGGGTGGGAAGATGATGATAGGCACTGTGAATTCGAAGATCCTCGGTCGCCAGAACCTGCGCGACCAGCTGGTCGAGCGTATCTGCGACCTCATCGCCGGCAAGGAGCTCTTGCCCGGCCAGACGCTACCGACCGAGAAGGAGCTGCAGGCCCTGTACGGCGTTAGCCACACGGTGGTGCGCGAGGCCATCGGCGTGCTGGCCTCGCGCGGCCTGGTGGACGTGCGCCATGGCGTCGGCACCTTCGTCAACCCGCCCGAGGCCTGGGATATCGCCGGGCCCATCGGCTTCCTCGCCCCCTGGGACCGCTCCGCGCTCCTGCACTGGCTGGAGATCAGGATCGCTCTGGAGGTGGAGGCCGCCGCCCTGGCCGCCGCGCGAGCGACGGCCGAGGACCTGGCCGCCCTGGAACGCTCCGCCCGCGCCGTGGCGGAGGCCGGCCCCGGCGTGGAGGCCGTCATCGCCGCCGACCTCGGCTTCCACCTGGCCGTCGCCAGGGCCAGCGGGAACCCCTCGATGGCCAAGATCGTCAAGCCGATCCTGCAGCCACTATCCCGCAGCCTGGCGGAGACGGCGACCCTCCCCAACTCGATAGGCATGGCGACGGCCGAGCACACCGAGGTCTACCGCGCCATCGCCGAGCACGACCAGGAGGCCGCTCGCGCCGCCATGCGCCGTCACCTGCTGCGGGTGGGCGAGGAGATAGAGCAGCTGCTGTTGCGGTAGGGTGGTGTGGACGGCCCGGCGGCCGGGCGCGGCACCCAATCATAAGGCGACTGGCCCGGCCATGTCCGGCCGCCGTGGTGTTTGGTGGGAGCGGTCGCTTGGCCGTAGGGGCTACCGGCGACCGCAGGAAGTCCCGCAACGCGGGACGGTCGCCCTCGTGCCTGGAGGCTGGGCGTGCCCTTGACGGACCGCCGTTCCGCGCCTGCCTCTGTCATCCCCGCGCAAGCGGGGATCCATCAGGTATTTGTAGGGGCGAGCGGCTGAGTCTGTCTCCGGGACCCGGGTGATCGTCAACCCTGCCTGACAACCGGCGTAGGGTTGCGGAACGACCGCCGCCCGGGCCTGAAGGCGCCGGGCTCAGCCCCGTTCGCCTAGAGGCCGACCCTCACCCTAACCCTCTCCCTGAAAGGGCGAAGGAACCCCCCTGCGGCCGTCCTCCGCGCTCTCGGCGGTGAGATCTTCCCGCCGTAATGCGAAGAGGCTAGGCCTTCACGTCGGCCTTCACGTCGGCCTTCACGGCGGCGATGGTTTCTTCGAGGATGGCCACAAGCTGCTGGCAGTCTTCTTCCGTGATGATGAACGGGGGGGTGATGAGCAGGTGGTCGCCTCGCTCGCCGTCGGCCGTGCCGTTGCTGCCGATGAGGATCAACCCCTTCTCGAAGGCCGTGTCGACGACGCGGCCGGCGAAGTGCAGCTCGGGGGCGAAGGGCTCCTTGCTGGCCTTGTCGCGCACGAACTCGACGCCGATCATCAGCCCCTTGCCGCGCACCTCGCCGATGACGTCGCTGCGGTCGGCCAGCTCCTTCAGCCTCGCCTTGAGGTACTCGCCGATCTGGGCCGAGCGCTCGATCAGGTTGTGGTCGGCCAGGTAGTTCTGGACGGCGAGGGCGGTGGCGCAGCTGACGGGATTGGACGAATAGGTGTAGCCGATGAAGAACGTGCTGCGCGGGCCCTGGGCGAAGGCCTGCCAGACCTTGTCCTGGATGGCGACGGCGCCGATGGGGGCGTAGCCGCTGGAGAGGCCCTTGGCGCAGGTGATGATGTCGGGCACGGCGTTCCAGTGCTCGATGCCGAACTTGCGCCCGGTGCGCCCGAAGCCCGTGATGACCTCGTCGGCGATGAAGAGCACGTCGTGCTCGTCGCAGATCCGGCGGATCACCTCGTAGTAGCCGGGCGGCGGCGTGAGCGCCCCGGCGGTGGTGCCCACCAACGGCTCGGCGATGAAGGCGGCAATGGTGTCCGGCCCTTCCTGGCGGATCGTGCGGTCGAGCTCCCAGGCGCAGGCCAGGCCACAGTCGGGGTAGGTCTTGCCGTAGGGGCAGCGATAGCAGTTGGCCGGCTGGATGTGCGGGAAGTTTAGCATGTACGGCGCGTGGTCGCGGCGGCGCAGCACGTTGCCCGTCATCGACATTGCGCCCACCGTGCTGCCGTGGTAGGACTGCCAGCGGGAGATGACGCGCGTCTTGGTCGGCTTGCCCTTCTCGACAAAGTACTGGTGGGCGGTAGTGAGGGCGATTTCGTTGGCCTCCGAGCCGCCGGAGACGAAGTAGACCTTGGCGAAGCCCGGCGGGGCCATTTCGAGGATGCGGTCGGCCAGGGCGAGCTGGGCGGAGTTGCTGTACTGGCCGGCATAGGCGAAACAGACCTTGCGGGCCTGCGCCTCCATGGCGTCGACCACCTCGCCCACGCCATGGCCGATGCCGACGACGTGGACCCCGCCCGCGCCGTCGAGGTAGCGCTTGCCGTCGGCGTCGTACATGTACATGCCGCGGGCGTGGTCGATCACTGGGTAGCGATGGCGCCAGTCGCGGAAGAAGACCTTGCTGGTCGCCGATGTCTTTGCGGATGGCATTGCCTGAAGCCTCCTATTTGGCAAACCTGCGGGAGTCCCGTCCGGCGGCCGTAGCCCCGGCGGGAGAGAGATACCATGACCGTATGTCCAGGCGAATTATACACCAGTCGCTCCCCCCGGGCAAGACGTCGGCGGGCGGGCGAGCGATCCTACTTGGCGAAGAGGATCTGCTCGCGCTCATAGAGCCTGATGACGACGAGGACGAGGGCCAGGCCCACGGCGGCCGTCGCCAGCGTGGTGACGACGACGTTCAGCGGATCAACCGCCTCGGCGCGCATCACCTGGTTGATCAGCAGCTGCTGGCCGAAGGTGGGGATCAGCATCGTCCAGAGGTCGGGCTGGACGGTGACGAAGCCCAGGACCAGGCCCGGCAGGCCCGGCACGAGGGGGAGGAAGCCCAGTACGTTCAGCGCCTCTTTGTAGCTGCGCGTGAAGGTCGCCACCAGCATCTGCAGCGGCGCCGCCAGCAGCAGCATCGGCACGGAGATGAGGAACATCGCCCCCAGGGCGAGGGGGCCGAGGCTGAAGGCGACCCCGAAGTACTGCTCCAGGGGCATGACGTTCAGCACCACCCCCAGGCCGATCAGGGTGCCGATGAGGGTGATGGTGGAGAAGAGGAGCGTCGCCGCCAGCTTCCCCAGCACCACGTCGTGGCGCCTAACGGGGTTGATGAGCAGGGGCTCCAGCGAGCCACGCTCGCGCTCGCCCGCTGTGCTGTCGATGGCGAGGTACATGCCGCCGATGAAGATGGCGAAGATGATGAAGAACGGCGTCGTGTTCAGCAGGCCCGCCGCCTGGCTCTGCGGCGTCGCCAGGTCCACGCTCTCGACGGCCAGCACGCTCGTCACGCTGGGGCTGACGCCCCGCGCCAGCAGGCGCAGGGACGCTATCTGCTGGCTGTAGGCGTCGAGCAGGCGCTGGGCCCGCCGCACGGAGACGCCGGTCGAGGTACGCGACTCGTCCACGATCAGCCGCACCGTCGCCGGCCGGCCAGCGCTGAAGTCCTCGGCATAGCCCTCGGGGATGACGAGGACGACGGCCAGATTGCCCGAGCGCACCTCCGCCTCGGGGTCGGCCGGCGACGGCTGGATGGCGACGTCGTTCTCCTTAAGGAAGGCGACGAGCGCGGGGGCATTCTCGGCGCCCACCACGGGCAGGGCCAGGGCGCCCTGCGTGCGCTCGGAGGTCGTCTGCCCCAGCACGGTAATCATGAAGAGCACCATCAAGGGACCGAAGAGGGCGGAGAAGAAGGAGGCGAGGACGGCGCGCCGGTCGCGCGCGTTGTCCACGGTCTCTTTCCAGAAGACGACGCCTGCCCCGCTCATTTCTGCAGCCCCTCCTCCGAGCCGATAGCCGCCACGAAGACGTCCTCCAGGTTACTGTAGCCGGTCTCCCGCCGCAGGTCGTCGGGCGTGCCGGCGGCCACCACCTGGCCGTGGGCGACGACGACGACGTTGTCGCACAGCGCCGACACCTCCTGCATGATGTGGCTGGAGAAGACGACCGTCTTCCCCTCCTCGCGCAGGCGGAGGATGAAGTTGCGCATGGCCCGCGTGCTGATGACGTCGAGGCCGTTGGTCGGCTCGTCGAGGAGCACGTTCTGGGGCCGGTGGACGAGGGCGCGGGCGATGGAGACCTTCAGACGCTCGCCGTGGGAGAAGCCCTCCGTGCGCCGGTTGGCAATCCCCTCCATGTCGAGGACCTCCAGCAAGTCGTCGATGCTGCGCTCCAGCTTCTCGCCCTGCAGACCGTGCAGACGTCCGTAGTAGCGGATGTTCTCCCTGGTGGTGAGGCGGGGGTAGATGCCGGCGCCGTCGGGCAGCACGCCGATGCGCCGGCGCACCTCCAGACCGTCGCTCGCCACGTCGAAGCCGTCGACGCGTACCTGGCCACGGTCGGGTTTGAGGATGGTGCAAATGACGCGCAGGGCAGTCGTCTTGCCGGCGCCGTTGGGCCCGAGGAGGCCGGTGATGCGCCCGTCCGGCGCCACGAAGCTCACGCCGTCCAGGGCCTTCACGCTGCCGAAGGTTTTATGTAAATCCTTGACCTCTATCATACCAACCTCATGGCTCGGGTCCGGCGAAGTTGACGAAGAACGGCGTTGGCTTGATATCCGCCACGCAGGCGGTGGCCAATCCCTCTTCGCTGCCCGCGGCGACAAATGCGGCCGTTACGTCGGGCAGGCAGCCACGGAAGACAGAGCCGTGACCCTGCCCCGGCAGGACGATGGACAGACTGTGCGTCAGCGTCTGCGCGGCCAGCTCGGCGTTGGCCGGCGGCGTCACGGGGTCGGCCGCGCCCGAGAGCAACAGCACCGGCACGTCCGAACGCACGGGCTCGTGGATGTCGGCGGGGAGCTGCGCCCGTGGCCAGACGGAGCAGACCTTCTGCATCGTCTCGGCTTGCACGTTGCCCAGGTAGGTGCCCTCGCTCTTCCGGGCCGCGTCGTCGGGTGCGTAGAAAGGAAAGTCCTCGGCGCAGAGTACCGAATACTCCATGCCCAGGCTGATGCTGTCGGACAGGTCGCCGGTCACGAGCAGCGACTGCGCCGCCAGGCGGCTGAGGTCGCCGCTGCTGGCCGCGTCGTCGATCAGCAAGGGCAGCAGCGCCGTCGTCTCCGCCGTGTAGCTCAGCAGACGGACGCCGCTGGCGAACATGTCCTGGGAGAAGGCCACCTCCGTGCGCTCGCCCGTGACGGGGTGGGTGATGGTCAGGTCGACCGGCCCCGCCTCCACCTTGGCCAGCAGGGACGCAAAGGAGTCTGGCAGCGCCGGGAAGGCCGCATCGCAGGCCTGGTCGGCGGCGCAGCGGGCGAAGGCCATGTCCAGGGCGTGCTGGGCGTCGGCGGCGACGTCCGGCCCGAGGACGGTCTGCGGGGCGACGACCCCGTCCAGGACGACCGTGCGCACGCGGTCGGGATAGCGGCGCAGGTAGGACTGGGCCACGCGCGTGCCGTAGGAGAGTCCGTAAAGGTTGATCTTCTCGTAGCCCAGCGCCGCCCGCACGGCGTCGAGGTCGGCGACGGCCGCCTCGGTCGTGTACTGGGCGGGGTCGGCGTCGAGCCCGGCGAGGCAATCCTCGGCCCAGGCGGTGATGTCCGGCTCGGCGCCGCCGGGCGTGCCGGCGTCCGGGGGCAGGGGGCAGCTCAGGGCGTGGGAGCCGCCCGTGCCGCGTTGGTCGACGAGCACGATGTCGCGCTTGTCGTGGATCTTCTCGAAGGCCTGGGAGACGGTCACGAACGACTCGGTCGCCGCCTGGCCGGGCCCACCGGTGATGTAGAAGAGGGCGTCGGGGGCCGGGCTGTTGCTGATGGCCCGCACGACGGCGATGTTCAGATCGATCTGCCGTCCGCCCGCTGCCGAGCGGTCCTCCGGCACGGTGAGTTTGCCGCAGCTGGCGGCGACGCGCTGGCCTTGGCCGGGGGCCGCGAGCTGGCAGGGTGCCAGAGGGATGCTCGAAACCGGCCGGGCCTGGCCGCGGTCGAGCAAGCCCGCGCAGCCGGAGGCCAGCAGGGCCAGGACGAGGGCGGCGAGCAGGCCGCGGAGGCGCTGGGAGGCACCGGGCAAACGAAAGCGGTCGGGACTGGTCGACATTGCGGCGTTCTTTCCTCATGGTGCTCTACAGTAGGTCGTCGGCCTGCTTATCGTCGATTGTACAGCATGGGGAACCCCTTGGGAACACACCCGGGGGTAGATAATTGTGGGAAGAGCGTTCGGTTCCCGTTGCGGCTCTCCCCCCTGTCACCCGCCGCCCGGGCCTGAAGGCGCCGGGCTCAGCCAACAAAGCCCGCCTTGGCGGGCTGGGGACGGGGCCGCCCGTGGCCTGCCGTTGTGGTATTGGGGCGAGCGGCGGTCCCCCTCTCCAGGCCCGGCCGCTGCCCGTGCCTTTGTTGCTGGGTCGCTATGTGACCCTGCCCCTTGTCATCCCCGCGGAAGCGGGGATCCATCCGGCTTGGCGGTGGCCCATCTCCTATTTGTAGGGGCGAGCGGCAGTTCGCCTAGGGAACGACCCCCGAGGCCGACCCTCACCCTAGCCCTCTCCCTAATAGGGCGATGGAACCCTTGCACGACGGCTTGCAGCCGACGGGCCGATCATTGCCTGGGCACCAAAGGGCGACCGTCCCGCGTTGCGGGACTCCCTCCGGTCGCCGGTAGCCCCTACGAATAGGCCGGCGCCGTCCCTATCCCCTCGGTTACCATTCGCCCTATTAGGGAG
>JAJZQK010000039.1 GCA_021847625.1 Chloroflexota bacterium | reverse complement strand
GTAAAGGTCATTGGAGGAAACGCGTGAGCGCCAAACCCACGGGCGGTAAGCCGCCCCGCGATGACAGACCGTCTAGGCCCCGTGGGGGTCGAGACGACGCCGGAGGCGAGCGCAGGGGCTCGCCGCGTTTTGGTGATGGACCGCCGCGGGGTCGCGGTGGCCCGCCGCGCCGGGAAGGGGGCGGCCCGCCGCGGCGAGAGGGCCGCCCGCCCTGGCAGCGCGACGACCGCCCGCAAGGCAGGCGTGAGGACTCGGACGAGCGCCCGCCGCGACGCGACTACGGCGACCGGCCACCCCGGCGAGAGTATGACGACCGGCCACCAAGACGTGACTTCGACGATCGGCCGCCGAGGCGGGAGTATGATGATCGGCCGCCGAGACGTGATTTCGACGACCGCCCGCCAAGGCGCGAACCGCCGGCGGAGGGAGGTCGCCGTGAGACCTACTTCGAACCCACCGAGCGACCGCGCCGTCCCAGCTACCGGGCCGACGTGGCCGGTCCAGAGGTCGTACCGCCCGCGGAGTACAAACCGGAGGACTTGGCCAAAACCGCGGAGAAGGTGGCCGCCGCCTGCCTGGAGGTACACCGCCAGCTGGGGTCCGCGCTGGACGTGACGACCTACCAGCGAGCGCTGGCGCTGGAGATGCAGTCGCGGTCGATGATCTTCGAGCGCGAGGAACGGGTGCCGGTTGCCTACAAGGGCAGGCAGATCGACACGCGCAAGACCGATTTCATCGTCGAGGGCTGCCTGGTGGAGATCCGCTCGCAAGTCGCCCTGGCGCCGGAGGAGGTCGCGCGGGCGGGCAACTACCTCAAAGCCTCCGGCTACCGTTGCACGGTGCTGGTCAACTTCGGCCCGCCCAAGGTCGAGGTGCGCACGATCACCCAGCAGGCGCCCAAAGAGGAGTAGGGCGGCAGGGGTCTACACAGCGAGAACAGTTGAAGAGAGCAGAGGCGGCCGGCCGCCCGCCCCCGCCCGTTTTGCGGATCCCACTGCGCTTGCAGTTCGCCGATCCGGAGACTACGTTCGGCCATCCGCCGGCTGCCTCGTGGCAGCCGCGCCCATTTCTTGTTGGCCCTGGGTCTGTAGACCTCCGAGCGAGCTAAGGCGTCTCCGGCGCCAGGACGTCGGCATTGAAGGCGCCGGCCTGGGCGGCGACGTCGCCCCCGTTAGCGATGGTGGCCTGGCCCGCGTGCGCCCAGGGGCAGTCCACTTTCCATTGCTGAATCACCGCCCGCTGCAGGCGGATGGCGTAGTGGTCGCCATTGTCCACCACCGGCGAGGTTGGGAGGCCAAAGAGCGCCAGCGAATTGGGCACGGAGTTGTACACCTGCCGGATGGCCGGGTTGGCGTCGAGCAGCGCCAGCCTGGCGGCAACGACGTCGGGCCAGGGCTTGCCGGCATCGTAGCTGCCCGCGTCCAGCGGCCGGGGCGTGGCCTTCTGACTGGCCAACCACTCGTCCTTGCCCATCAGCGAGAGCTGGTCGAAGACGTTGATGTAGTCCACCCGCCCCTCGGCCGGCTTCCATTGAAACACGGCTTTCTGGAAGACCTGGGTGACCAAACCATCCCAGGTGAAGCGCCGGCTGAGCGGATAGCCCACCACCTGCGGCCCGCCTAGGCGCTGGAACTCGCTCCAGAAAGGCACTCCCTCGTTGTCGGTCACGCTGTAGCCGCGCCCATCGCCGGGGCCCGTCTCGCGGAAGAAATGGCCGCCGGCAACGGCGAACTCGGGCTGAGCCGGCGCGGGGGCGGGAGCGGCGGCGGGCGCCGGGGGAGGCGCCGCCGCGTAGCTCTTGTAGCGACCGGCAAAGCCACGCGCCAGGTCGAGGTACTTGTTGCCGTAGGTAACGCTGGGCTCGATCATCGTCCCCTCGCACCACTCGTTGAACGAGTTGACGATGATGGCCCAGTCCGGTTGCGAGGCCAGAGCTCCCTCGAAGGTGCGGGCGAAGAAAGCACCGTCCTCCCGCGAGCGGGCGAAGGCGTCGCCCCGACCAGTGCGCAGGTCGTCGTAGCCTGGCTGGATCACCGGCACCCAGAGCTTCGGCTCGCCGAGCTGGGCGGCCTTGGCGCGCGTGCGCTGCCCGTACAGCGAGAGCGTGCCGGCAGGGTCATCCGACCAGGCAACGCTGTAGGGATGGATGCCGTCGAAGGCCGCCAGGTAGGAGAAGTCGTCCCCCTCACCGATCCAGATGGTCGAATGGTTGGGATCAACCTCCTGGCGCAGGGACCGCCAGGTATCGACGGCCGACTCGCCGCCCGCCCGGGCCACGGCCGCCGGCCGCCAGAAGAAGATGACCGGCTTGCCGCCCTTGCGCACCCAGTTAGGATGGTTGGTAAAGTCCATCGCTCGTCGCAGGGCGTCACGCACGGCGTCACGGCTGGTCAGGAAGGGCGAGGTCGTCTCGAAGTAGAGGCTGACCAAGAAATCGGAGCCCGAAACGACCGAGAGCAACGTGTTCAGGTTGGCGTCGGTGGGATTGTTGGGCCCCAGCCAGGCCAGAATGAGGCCATCCAGCCCCGCTTGCTTCGCCTGAGCGACATGGCGCTCGATCGTGGGGCGTTCGTAGGAGTTGTAGCGCTGGGCCGGTTGATCGGCCACGATCCCCGAAGTCCAGGAGTTCTGGTCGTACCAGGCGTAGTAGAAGGCCAGCGTGGGTCTGGCCGGTTCGGGCGCCGCCGCCACCGGCCCGGCGGGCACGACGAGGGCGGCGATGATCACGACGAGGGCAAGTAGCAGGCGAGTAGTCCGCACGGATGGTCCTCCTGGCTAGGGTGAGATGCCGCCTATCCCTGCTGCATATACCGTCTCTCCCGTCGCTCGGTCAATAGCCCGTTTGGGCCAGAGAAGGACCTCCTGTCCTTAACCATGCCAACCCCTCGGCGGCGACCGCGGCTGGACTGCCGCTCTGTCGTTGGCTATACTGACGCAAATACGTACTGAGGTGACGGAGATGTCGGGCTACGAGTGGGCTATCGGCTGCGCCCAAGAGGACATAGAGACACCGGCTTTGCTGATCGACCTGCCGGCGATGGAGCGCAACATCGCACGCATGGCGGCCTTCTTCGCCGACAAGCCTGCCAAACTGCGTCCCCACGCCAAGACCCACAAGTCGCCGGTCATCGCCCAGAAGCAGCTGGCCGCGGGCAACGCCGTGGGCATCACCTGCGCCAAGCTGGGCGAGGCCGAGGTGATGGTCGAGGGGGGCATCCACAACGTGCTGATCGCCAACCAGATCGTGGGCCGGCAGAAGATCGCTCGTCTGGCAGCCCTGGCTCGCCAGGCCGAAATAATGGTTGCCGTGGACGACGCCGCCAACGTGGCCGACCTCGCCGCCGCCGCACGTGCCGCCGGTTCGAGCATCGGGGTCCTGGTGGAGGTCAACATCGGCATGAACCGCTGCGGCGTGGAACCGGGTGACCCCGCGCTGGCGCTGGCGCGCGTCGTGGCCGAGAGCAAGGGCCTGCGCTTCTTGGGACTGCAGGGCTACGAGGGGCATCTGGTGATGCTGCCGAACCCGGAGGAACGCCGGCAGAAGGCGCTGGCCGCCATGCAGACCATGGTGGACAGCCGCCGCTTGATCGAGAGCTCGGGCCTCGAGGTCAAGATCGTCAGTGGCGTCGGCACCGGCACCTACGACGTCAGCGGCACCGTGCCGGGGGTGGACGAGGTACAGGCCGGCTCCTACGTGTTCATGGATACCAAGTACCGCTCGGTCGGCATCGACTTCGAGTACGCCCTGACGGTGCTGGCAACCGTCATCAGCCGGCCCCGGCCCGACGTGGCCATCACCGATGCCGGCGCCAAGGTTCTGTCCTACGAGTTCGGCCTGCCGCAGGTCAAGGACCTGCCGGGCGCCACGCTGAAGAAATTGTCGGAGGAACACGGTACGATCGTCTTCGACTCCCCCAACCGCGAGCTGAAAGTGGGTGACAAGGTCGAACTGATCGTCAGCCACGGCTGCACGACGATCAACCTGCACGACCGCTACTTCGCCCTGCGTGACGGCCGGCTGGAGGCCGTTTGGCCGGTAGCGGCCCGCGGCAAGTCGCAGTAGGGGCAGCGCAATGGAACGCAAGGTTCTCTGGGGCGAGATGCGCCGCGACGAGGTCGCGGAGGCGGCGCGGGCCAAAGCCGTGGTGATCGTGCCCGTGGGCTCCATCGAGCAGCACGGTCGCCACCTGCCGCTAGACACGGATACCAGCTCCGTCTACGAGGTTGCCGTGCGTACGGCCAGGGCCACTGCCGAGCCCTGGACGTTGGTCACGCCGGTGATCCCGTTTGGCCTTTCGCCGCACCATCTGGATTTCCCGGGCGTGATCACGCTGCGCTTCGACACCCTGGTAGCCGTGCTGTGCGACGTCTGCCGCAGCGTGCACCATCACGGCTTCCGCAAGATACTGATTCTGAACGGGCACGGCGGCAACGAGGCGCTGGTGGGCGGGGTGGCCCAAAAGCTGGTGGAGGAGAAGATCTACGTGGCCGCTGCAACCTACTTCCGGACGCTGGCGGCCGAGATGAAGGAGATCGGCCGCAGCCCGATCGGCGGCATGGGTCACGCCTGCGAGTTGGAAACCTCGCTTATGCTGGCCCTGCGGCCGCAACTGGTTGATATGTCGCTGGCCGAGGATGCGCCGGGCTTCGGCTGGACCAGCTTCTTTAGCCGCGATTTTCGCGCCACGGGACCCGTGGCCTACCCGCTGGTCTTCCCTCAGGACTCGCCCAGCGGCGTGCGCGGGATGCCTTCCTACGCCACGGCCGAGACGGGAGAGAAATTCCTGGCCGCCGCGGCGGCCAAGCTAGGGCAATTCCTCAAGGAATTCGCGGGCATACCGGAACGATAACGCAGAGAGACAACGCTACCCGAGTCGGGCAAACCCGTCATTCCGAGTCCCGTCGACGCGGGACTCGGAATCTGCCGTGGGCAAGTCAGCTGCAGGCGAGGTTAGATGCGCGCAACCGTTGGGTTCCCGTGAGCGGCAAGGAATACTACGTCTACGTCGCTAGCAACGAGGCCCGCACCCTGTACACGGGCGTCACTTGTGACCTCTTGAGGCGGATGTGGCAGCACAAGCACAAGGCGCTCGTGGGGTTCATTAGCAGGTATGGCATCTAAAAGCTCGTCTACCTCGAGGTCACGAACGACGTGAGGGCCGCCATCGAACGCGAGAAGCAAATCAAAGGCTGGCGGCGGGAGAAGAAGGTGGCCCTCATCGCATCGCAGAACCCTGACTGGCTAGATCTGAGCTAGGGCCTGCCAGATTCCTCGCCGCGGTCGGAATGACAGTTACGGAAAGCCCCCGGGGCGGGCGCCCCGGGGGCTTGGTGATTGCTCAGGAACGGTTGGCTGCCTAGGCGTTCTGCGCGGCCAGGACGCGGGCGTCGCCGGACTGGCCAAACCGCTCGGGCTTGTAGGGCTCGAGCTTGAGCGCGGCACGCTTGGCGTCGATGTGGGCGATGGCCTTCTCCACGATCTTCATCGGGTCGGGCTCGAACTCCAGGCTACCGCCCACCAGCTCTTCCCAGCCCTCGCTGATGACTCTAGTTGCCTCCATGCTGCCAGCGACCGGCGAGTCAACACCGAAGATCACCTTGACGCCAGAAGCGACGAAGTAGGTACCGATGGAGAGGGCCTTCTCCGACATCCACTCGGGGGCGATGCCGATGGCCGGTAGGTCGGAGATGTCCTCGCCCAAACCGCCCTCCGTCGCCGCCTGGGTAAGCACGGTGAGGATGCGGCTGTTGTCCACACAGGAGCCCATGTGGAGCACCGGCGGGATGCCGATGGCCTCGCAGACCTCGCGCAAGCCGGGGCCGGCGAGATTCATGGCCTCGGGCGTCAGCAGCCCGAACTTGCCGGAAGTGATGGCCGAACAACCAGTCTGCACCACGAGAACGTCGTTCTTGATCAGCTCGCGCACGATCTGGAAGTGGGCCGAGTCGTGCGTACAGCGGGGGTTGTTGCAGCCAACCACGCCGGCGGCGCCACGAATGCGCCCAGCGATGACCGCCTCGTTGAAGGGGCGGAAAGACTGCCGGTAGACGCCGCCCTGCATGTAATTCAAGTACTCGTGCGAGAAGCCGGCGATCAGCTCATTGGTGACGTCCGGAACGCGACCTTCCTTGCCCTTGCGATTCGGGTAGTTGTCGATGGTCGTCTTAACGATATTACGGGCGATCTCAAGAGCGTGATGCTCGTCGAACTCGATGTGCATGGCGCCCTGGATCCGAGCCTTGGGCGAGGTAGTGATCAGCTTGGTATGGTACTGGTCGCTCGCGTTGACCAGGCCCTCCATGATGCACTGCACGTCCACGATCATCCCGTCGACGACGCCGGTGGCTATGGCCAGCTCCTGCTGGAGGAAGTTACCGGCAGGGGGCACGCCCTGGCGCATCAGAATCTCGTTGGCGGTGCAGCAGATGCCGGCCAGGTTGATGCCGGCGGCCCCCTTGGACTTGGCATACTCGATCATCGCCGGCTCGCTGGCGGCGGCGACGATCATCTCGGACAGCACGGGCTCGTGGCCGTGGACGAGCAGGTTGACTTGGTCCTCCTGCAGGACGCCCAGGTTGACGCGCGACTGCACGGGCGTCGGTGTGCCGAAGAGGATATCGGTGATGTCGGTGGCGAGCATCGAGCCGCCCCAACCGTCGGAGAGCGCCGTGCGCATAGCGTGCTTGAGCAGGTTGGTGGCATCCTGGTCCACGCCGATGTGGGTGCGGTGCAGCGTCTCCACGACTTCGCGGTCGATGCCCCGCGGCGCGATGTTGAGCTTGCGCCAGAGCTCCTGCCGCTTCTTGGGCGCGCGCTTGAGGTAGGCCAACTCGCCCTCTTGCTGGCCGAAGGAGGCGAGAGCCTTCTCGCCCACGGCCGTGGCAACCTCTTGCACCGACTTGCCGGCAGTGGGAACGCCCAGCAGGCCGGCGACGGCGTAGAGCTTGCGCTCGTCGCGAATCTCATAGCCCTTGGCCTCGCCCTTGCCGACGGCGCGCAACGTCAAAGCCAGGTCGCGGCCGTGGTCGGAGTGCGCAGCGGCGCCGGCGGCGATAGCCCGCGCCAGGTTGCGGGCGGCGATGGTGCCCAGCGTCGCGCCGCAGACGCCGCGCATCTGCTCGGCGTTCTTGCCGGTAAAGCGGCAGGGGCCCATAAAACAATTCCGGCAGCAGGCCCCGCCCTTACCGATAGGGCAGGGCTTCATCTCATCGGCCCGCGAGAAGGCTGTGGAGATTCTGTCGCCTTCGGTGATCTCCAGCATGGCCAGCGCCGCGGGGTCGATGCTCTTACGGCTCGTCATCGCTTGCGATCCTCACCTTTCTGCTTCTGGTAGCCGTGGCATATCGCCACCGTCAGCCACCACGTGGGGCGGCGGCCTGTGTAAGGACGAGCCAGTGGCTCGCGCCCTATTTCCAAACATTCAGCGGGAAACCGCACGCCCGCGGAGAGCCAACAACCATTCACCCTCAGCGCGCGCACCCTTTCCGCCCCTGAGCCAGAAGTCTATTCCAACGGGTAGGGGGTGTCAAGAGCGGCACGGCCAAGCAGCAGCTACGGGCAGCTGCGGCTGCTCGTCGGCGGCGCCGTCCCGACGGCGCGCCGAAGGAGGAGACGGCCGGACGGCCGAAAAACGGCCCGCCGCGGGCGGTTCCGCGCGCCGGGTGGTATGTTTCCTGCCTATTATTCAGGCAGAACGCGGAAACGGGAGGAAAGACCATGGGGCTATTCGATGTTCCTCCAGGCCCGAAGCAGACCGATGCTGAGCAGGGACAGGAAATTGAGATGCCGAAGCTGCGATCGTACAATGCCTTGCAATCGATGTTCCTCTCACGGCTCGTGCGGCTGCTGCGTCAGCGGCGAGACTACGCCAATGTGCTGGCGGCCAACGACTGGCGGATGAAACTGCTGAACAAGGCGATCTACTCTACTTTCTGCGACTGTCTCGAGCTCGGGGTGGCCGACGAGGCGCGCACCCTCTTCGCGCAGCGCAAGTAAGCCACTCGCGCGGGCGTCCCGACAGCCTGCTTTCCGCTCTCTCCGGCAACGCTAGACGGCAAACCGCCGGGCGCAGCGCTCACAGCGTGGTGGGCAGCGCCCGGTTTCTTTATTCTCCACTTTCTCATCCCCATCTGCTATAATGCGACACGACCCCAAGATAGACAGGTGACAGTCTGTGCCGATCTACGAATACCGCTGTGCCGCTTGTGGCACGCGACAGAGCGTGTTTTTCCGCAGCTATTCGGCCGTCGCCAGCGAGGTGAAGTGCCGTCGCTGCGGGGCGACCGAGATGCGCAAGCTCGTTTCCGCCTTCTACGCCGCCAAGTCAGAGGATGCCCATTTGGACAGCCTCGCCGACCCGGCCAACTTCGGGGACGTGGACGAGAACGACCCGCGTAGCGTGGCGAAGTGGGCGCGCCGGATGGCCAGAGAGACCGGCGAGGACCTGGGTTCCGAGTTCGACGAGATGGTCGACCGCATGGAATCTGGCGAGATGCCCGAAGAGGGTGAGGAGGGCGTCGCGGCTCCCGACGGCGGCGAGGACTTCCTAGACTGACGGCCGCACGCGACCGTTTCACAGCGGCGAAGGTAGCCGCTTCATCTGGCCCTTGGCGGGCCTGGGAGGTAGTTGGTGTACGAGATCGTCTACCGCGAGGACATAGCGGCGAAGATCCACTTGTTCCGCATCGCCGCCCCGGCGGTGGCTAGAAAGGCCCAGCCGGGGCAGTTCGTGATGGTGCGCGCCAGTGACCACTCGGAGCGCATCCCTCTCACAGTGGCTGACTTCGACCGCGAGGCAGGGATCGTCACGGTCGTGTTCATGGAGGTCGGCCACACGACGACAGAGATGGCGGCGCTGCGGCAGGGTGACTACGTCCAGAACTTCGTCGGCCCGCTGGGCAACCCCACTGAGATAGAGAAGTTCGGCACCGTGATGGTCGTCGGCGGCGGCTTCGGCACGGCGACCCTCCTGCCGGTGGTGCGCGGCATGCGCGAAGCCGGCAACCGCGTGATCACGGTCATCGGCTTCCGCACCAAGGACCTGATCTTCTACGAGGACAAGCTGCGAGCGGCCAGCGACGAGCTGATCGTCTCCACCGACGACGGCTCCTACGGCTACAAGGGCGTCGTCACGCTTCCGATCAAAGAGATGCTGGAGTCGGGGCGGAAGATCGACCGCGTCATTGCCGTGGGCCCGGCCATCATGATGAAGTTCGTCTCCAAGACCACTGAGCCCTTTGGCGTACCGACCATCGTCAGCCTCAACCCGATCATGGTTGACGGCACCGGCATGTGCGGCGGCTGCCGCGTGACCGTGGGCGGCCAGACCAAGTTCGTTTGCGTCGATGGCCCCGAGTTCGAGGGCCATCTGGTGGACTGGGACATCCTCTTCGCGCGCCAACGTCTCTACCTAGAGGAAGAGAAGCACGCGCTAGAGGAGCACGAGTGCCGCCTGGCGAAGGTCAAGTAGGGGGCCATAACTAGAGATGCCTAAGCTGAATCTGAACGTAATCGCTATGCCGGAGCAGGACCCCAAGGTCCGGGCTCACAATTTCGAGGAAGTAGCGCTCGGCTACACGCTAGAGATGGCGCAGGCCGAGGCCAAGCGCTGCCTCCAGTGCAAGAACCGGCCCTGCGTGGACGGCTGCCCGGTAGGCGTCGAAATTCCCGACTTCATCCGCGTCTTCGCCGAGGAGGGAGACCCGGCCGAGGCGGCACGCATCCTCAAGCGCAAGAACAACCTGCCGGCCATCTGCGGCCGGGTTTGCCCGCAAGAGACGCAGTGCCAGGCGACTTGCCTCCTGAACAAGCGTGGTGTGCCGTTGCAGATCGGCCGGCTCGAGCGCTTCGCCGCCGACTGGTCCCTGACCCACGGCGAGGAGGATCCAGAGCTGGCGCCCAGCACCGGCAAGAAAGTGGCCGTGGTCGGCGCCGGTCCGGCCGGCATCACCGCGGCGGCCGACCTGGCCCGCTTTGGGCATAAGGTCACCATCTTCGAGGCCCTGCACAACCCCGGCGGCGTGCTCACCTACGGCATCCCGGCCTTCCGCCTGCCGCGCCACATCCTGGGCTCCGAGGTGCGGTACGTGCAGCGCCTGGGCGTCGACATCCAGTTCGACTGGATCATCGGCCGCACGGCCACCCTGGACGAGCTTCTGGCCGACTACCACGCCGTTTTCCTGGGCACGGGCGCGGGCCTGCCCCAATTCTTGAATATCCCCGGCGAGAACTTGAGCGGCGTCTATTCCGCCAACGAGTTTCTGACCCGGGCCAATCTGATGTTCGCCTACCGCTTCGGCGAGTACGACACGCCGATCAAGGTGGGTAAGCGCGTGGGCGTCGTCGGCTCGGGCAACGTGGCGATGGACGCCAGCCGCGTCGCCCTGCGACTGGGCGCGGACAAGGTACACATCATCTACCGTCGCTCGCGGGCCGAGATGCCGGCCAGGGGCGAGGAGATCCACCACGCTGAACAGGAAGGTATCGAGTTCCGCCTGCTCACCAACCCGGTGCGGGTGGTCGACGACGGCAAGGGCCGCGTCGCGGGCGTGGAGTGCATGGAGATGGAATTGGGCGAGCCCGATGCCAGCGGCCGGCGGCGGCCTGTGGCCAAGGAGGGCTCGAACTTCGTCATCGATCTCGACGTGCTGATCATTGCCATCGGCACCAGCCCCAACCCGCTGCTCGTGCGGACCACCCCGCAAATCCAGGTGGGCAAGCACGGCACTCTGCTGGTCGATCCGGTGACGATGGCCACCACCATGAAGGGCGTCTGGGCCGGCGGCGACGCCGTCACTGGCGCGGCCACGGTGATCACGGCCATGGGCGCGGGCAAGACTGCCGCCAAGTACATGGACGAGTATCTGCGCGGCTAGCTTAGTCGCATTTGCCGAAGGGGGACGCGAACGTCGCGTCCCCCTTTTCCTTACCACCTCTCCTCAGCTTGCCCGTACATCCAGCCCCGACTCCGCGACTACATGGGCAGACAAGTCGTTGACGAGCGCCCACGAGGCGCGGAGGAGGAAGCAAGCGATGCACCTCAGATTCGGACTGTCGCGCGGTGTCTTGACTCGTCGTCTGGCCATCGGCTCGGCAGCGGCCCTGCTGGTCGTGGCCTCGTTCCTGGGCCCGGTTACCGCCCTGGCTGCCCCGCCCGAGCCAACCGTCACGGCCCAACAGGCGAACCCCGAGACGGCGAAACAGGCGGTCGTGGCGCGTCTGGAGCGAGTCTACCAGCGCGAGATCAAGGTTCTGGAAGGGGAGCAGACTCGTCTGGACAAGGCCGCCAACCTGGCGACCAAGATGCGGCAGGTTATAGACAAGCGTAAGGCGGCCAGCAAGGACACCAAGCCGCTGGAGAAGGCACTGGACCAGTTCACGAAGGACGTCGCCAGCGCGCAGGGCCTGCACAACGACGCCCAGTCCATCCTTGGTACCCACGCGGGCTTCGACGCCAGCGGCAAGGTGACCGACGTAGAGCAAGCGCGCAAGACTCTGCGCGACGCCGGCCGGGCCGAACTTCAGTTTCACCGCCAGGCGCTGCTGGCCGTGCTCCACCTGCGCGCGGCTCTCCTCGACTGGCGCATCCAAGTACTGAGTAGCAAGTAGCGGCCGGGGGTCAGCGGCATCTCCGCTCTCGCCCCTCCGTTCGAGCGGCGGGCACGCATTTTGCTCGCCTCTCGTGACCGTCGCAATCGCGCAATCTTGGGGAGGTGGCGAGGAATGGAGCGCGGAAGCAGAGTAGCCCCATACCTGCAGGGCCTGGATTTCCCGGCGACGCGGGACCGGATGATCGGCTACGCCATCGGGCGCAACGCGCCGGAGGACGTGGTGGAGATCCTCCAGAAGCTGCCGGACAGGCAGTTCAACAGCCTGAACAACGTCTGGGACACGCTCGAACAGGACATGGGCTAGGATAGATCAG
>JAJZQK010000038.1 GCA_021847625.1 Chloroflexota bacterium | reverse complement strand
TCGCCTGGCCCTGCCCTGTCTTGCCGGCTGCTGCCGGGCCCTGGCCGGACCCGCCCTGGCTGAGCTGGGGCGCGCTCTGGATCTCGATCCTCGCCGCGTAGGTGGCCACGCCGGATTGGACGGTGGCCTGGGGGTTGATGGAGAGGACCTTGCCGGGGAGCATCTGGCCGTCGAGGGCCTCGAAGGTGATCATCGCCTGCTGGCCGACCTGTATCTTGGCGACGTCGGTCTCGGGGATGGTGACCTGGAGCTGGGGGGCGCTGAGGTCGAGGAGAGTGACGACGGTGCCCGAGACGTTCTCGCCCACGGCCCCGTTGACGGCGGAGACGGCGCCGTCGAAGGGGGCGAGAAGGGTGGCGTTGGCGAGGTCGTTTTGGGCCGTCTGCAGGGAGGCTTTGGCCTGCTCGACGGAGGCCTGGGCGACCTGGATATCGGCGTCGGTGGAGGGATGGAGCTTGAGGTCGAGTTGGTTCTGGGCCTGGAGGACGGCGGCCTCGGCGGAGGCGAGTTCGGCCTCGGTGGGGCCGGCTTGCAGGGTGGCGAGGTTGTCCTCGGCGGTGGCCAGTTGGGCCTGGGCCTGGGTGACGGCGGCCTGGGCGGAGTCGAGTTCATCCTGGGTGGGGCCGGCGACGGCGTCGTCGTAGGCCACCTTGGCGGCCGCGTAGTCGGTGGTAGCCTGCCAGAGGTCCATGGCCTCCTTGGTAGAGCCGACGTCGGGGCGCCAGGAGATCTTGTCATAGGCGGCCTGGGCGTTCTGGAGGGTGATCTTAGCCCGCTCGATGGCGATCTGGGCGGAGGTGAGCTGGTCCTGGGTGGGGCCGGTCTGGAGGTCGGCGAGGTCGGACTGGGCCTTCTGGAGTTGGGTCTTGGCGGAGGCGACGGAGGCCTGGGCGGCCTGGAGTTGAGCGGGGGTAGGGCCGGCCTTGAGTTTATCGAGGCTGGCCTGGGCGCTCTTGAGTTGGGCCTGGGCCTGGGCGATGTCGCTGGAGGTGGAGCCGGCCTGGAGGGAGGCTAGTTTAGCCTCGGCGGAAGCCAGTTGGGCCTGAGCCTGGGTGACGGCCAGGGAGAGGGCGGTGGTGTCGAGTTTAGCGAGGACGTCGCCTTTCTTGACGGCTTGGCCGACGCTGACGGCCAGTTCGGTAAGGCGGCCGCTGGTATCGAAGGCGAGGTCGGCGGTGGTGGCAGGGATGACGGAGCCCGTGGCGGAGACGGAGGCCACGAGGGAGCCGCGGGAGACGGCGACGGGCTGGGCCGTCGGCGCGGGGGCGGGCTGCGGCTTCAGGAAGCGATCGTAGGCGTAATACCCCGCGATCGCCAACAGCAAGATTACCAGGACGATGAGCGGACGGCTCACCCGTAGCCTACGGGGCCAGGGCTTAGTAGCGGCTCTGCCGCTAGCGATGGATTTCACGATCGATACCTCCGATGGTTCATTACGCCCGTAATCGCTGTGTCGGCAGGATTACCGTTTGGTCATCCAACTGCGAACAGAATTATGCCGCTCGGCGGGGTTCGCAAAAGGCCGCTAGGCCTGCACCTGTCCATCCGGTTCTCAAGTCTAGCGGGTGCTTGTTTACAGTCTACGAAGGACTTGTTAGGGTTCTATTAAGGTCCCACCGTGGTCAGTAACTTCAATTGTCCCTTGACGGTATTACGCGAGTGCTATCCCACTGTAAAAACTCGCCACTCCCTATCCGGCCAGGTACAGTGTGGCGCACAAGAAGCGGGGGGCGGCATGCATGCCGCCCCCCTTACACGAGAGGTTAAGGATGGACCGCCTTTCCGTTTAGCCTCTCGCTGACTCTGTGTGGGTCTGGGTTGCCTGAAGGTTCTCCTCATTGAACCCGCCGATGTGGCCGCCCATGCCGTGGTGGAAGTCGAAGCCGAGGCCGAAATCGCCCCGCTCGGGCCCACCGGTAGCCGGGCGCTGCTTCAGCCAGTTGCCGTAGTCCTGCGAGATCCTGCCGGCGGCGACGGCGGCGTCGATCTGCTGATTCTGCACATCCTGGCGCGCTTGCGTCATTGCATCGGTTAGCTTCTGCTGGTCGATTCCGAGGATGGACGCTACCTTGCTAAGGTAGACGCTCTGCCAATCCGTCTGGGTGTTTGTGCCAGTGTCGGTGCCGGGCGTCGGCGTCTGAGCGAAAGCCACTCCCGCCCCCACGACTCCGAGCACCATCATCACGCCCAGCGCCAGCGCGAGCACCTTGACCTTTGAGCGCATTGGATGTCACCTCCTTTCTCTCTCTAGGCTGGGTCGGCTTCCCTCGACCCGCGTCACTACTCTAGCAGGCGATTATTCAGGAATTGTGAAGGAGTCGTCAGATTCCTATTAGGATTCCCACTGGACTAGGCACGGCCCGGCCGGTCCACGGCGGAGGGGTGGAGGAGGCAGGCTATGGGCTTCCGCCTTTTCGAGAAGCGGCAAGGTTTGGGCCCGCCCGCCGCTGAAGCAGCGGGCTAAGGCAACAAAGCCCCCTGGAAGGGGGCTCCGGACGAACTAGCCAGCACAAGGTAGCTCTGCCTGCGGGCAACCGGCCCGTCTCAGCCCGCTTCGAGCGGGCTTTGTTAACTTAGCGCGGCCGCTTCAGCGCCGTGCGATCGCTCAGCGGGTTGGTTCCCACAAATAGCCGGGGCCGTCGTCGGCGACTACCGTTCCGGTCGCTAGCGCCGAAGAGCGAAGGCGCGTCGCTTTAACCACCAGGCGGCCATTGTAGCCGGGGCGGCCAGCAGGACGGCGGGGTGGCCAGTCGTCCACAGGCCGGCCCGCAGGCCTGCCCGTAGCAGGTTTACCGCACGGGCGGGTAGACCGGGCAGGGAGGCGGGTTCGCTCCAGTCGAACGCGCGCAGGCGGGAGAGGTAACCCTGCTGCATGCAGCCCTCCAGGCTGTAGATATAGATCTGATCGGTCCAGCGATGGGCGAGGCGCAGGTCGCGGGCCAGCTCCTCCCAGGTCAGCTGGGGGGTGAGGGCGACGCCGCCACCCAGGCTACTCAAGCCTATGGCCTGGGCCTCGGGACCATAGCTGGCAATCGCCGTCGCGGTTGAGGCTGCGCACGACGGCGGCCCGCCCTCCGTGACGGCGGAGCTTTGTCCGGCAGGCAGGGCTATGCTAAGCTGTATTCATGAGCATTCTCTGGCGCGTTTGCATGGGGATTACACACAGGCCGTCCTTCCGCTATTTGTAGGGGCGAGCGGCCGCTCGCCCGGGCGGACAGAGCCGTCCGCCCCTACGTATCCTAGCAGGAGCAGCCATTTTCAGGGGAATTCCTCGCGGTCTAGCGGCCACAGACGTTGAATGACAGTAGGTACACGGTGGGAGTCGGATCAACCGCGGAGGGCGCAGAGAAAAGGGAGAATGCCAGATCCCTTCCGTCTCCTCCGCGTTCTCCGCGGTGAAAACCCCTCCACCGCGTAAGTCCTGTGAATGAGGAGGGCCGGTGTAGGGGCCGGGTTCCCCGGCCCACGGGCGCGGCGACCGCGCCCCGGTAGCCATGGCGACCATCCGGACGACATCCTTAGAGGAACGAGTAAGTGGAACCCATCACCGCGGTAGGGTTGGCGGCAGGCGGTGGGTGGTTCTGCTTCCGGGTACCACACCCGTTAGGATAGAGGGGTTGGTGGGCCTGGCAAGGCCCGACGTGGCCGGGGGATCCGGGCGGCACTTGACGTTGACGATAACAGGTCAACTGGCACAGAAGATGCTAGTCGTGGGGGGCAGGTTCCACCCGCCGGCGTCGCTAAGCGGACTGGTGGGGGACCAGTCACGAGGGAGGAATAACAAAGAAAGAGGATTTGCCCACATGAGAACTAGAGCCTGGAGCCGCAAGGCCGGCTGGCTTGGAGTATCGATTCTGCTTTCAGGAGTCGTTCTGTTCACCGGGTGCCCGCAGGTGGGGGGGAGTCTCAGCGAGGGACCTGGCTCGCGGGACGTTATCACCCGCACGACGACGAGAATGGTGCAGGCACCGAACTTCGCTAACTACGGATTCACCAACGTGCTTGGCTCGAAAGACTTACAGGCCAACTCCCCTGGCGTGGTCACCGGCGGTCCTTACACCGTCAGCGTACCCGCCGGGGCCTTCGCCAACCCCGTGAAGTTCGAGATTCTGGAGGCTCCCCTGAGCGTGGTGCAACCGGGGGCGCCCCCGAATGAACAGCCCGTGTTGGATCTGGCCTTCCGGGTCACCGACATGACGACGGGAGAGTTGATCGGGACTTTTGGCCAGCCAGTGACGCTGACGGCGCGTAACGCGATGATCACCGCGCAGAGCCAGTACTGGAACTACACTCCGGCCGGCAATTACATCCTGAATCCGACGGGGCTACAGGTGCAGGACGGCGAGTTGAGACACCGCGTCAACACCGCCATAGTCGCCTGGGTGATAACGAATCCGATGTCTACCACGACCACGACGTCCGCTATGACGCGCACCGGGACGAGCACGATGACCGCGCCCACTGGGACTCCCACCGGCGTTGGCGACGAGCTCACGCCGGATGTCGATACCGGCGCCCACGGGTGAGTAGCATATTATGACATAAAGCTAGTCGGTCGTGAACGCGGGCACTACCGCGGCGAGCCTAAGCCACTGGCTCGCCGTCGGGTCGCACCGATCAAGCCAACTGGAGCAGAGCAAGCGCCGACGGTACCCCCACCTGCTGTCGGCGCTGCCGTCTCATCTGCGCCCCTTGCACGGCGAGGAAGGGCGCGTCGTAAGCCGGTCCCGTGGGCTGCTAGCCCGGCGTGCCAACTGTTGCCACTACCTGTCATTCGCCCCCGCTTATCACGCATGGGGCACTGCCCGCAATTCAACCACCTGGCTTGGCAGTCCGCCCACGTGCACCGATCGGCACTTTCCACTAAGATGGCAATGAGGGGCGGCGCCCCCGCGATGTCTTTGGTGTGCCAGCGGTGGCAGGGGAAAGGGTGAATCCCGATGCTGCATCGGAACTAGGGGGAGAACGATGAAAAGCAGGGTCTCGCTGATAGATTGTGCCGATTACGACCTCGACCGCGTCCGGGAAGCGCTTAGGGAATGCCTGGCGCCGTTGGGCGGGATGGAGGCCTTCGTCCGGCCCGGCCAACGGGCGCTGCTGCAGGTGAACCTCATCTCGCCCCGGCCGCCGGAGGACGCCGTGTGCACGCATCCGAGCGTCGTGCGGGCGGTGTGCCAGTTGGTGCGCGAGGCGGGTGGCACGCCGGCCGTCGGCGGTAGCGGTGGGGCGGCCGGGCTCGCCTATCACCGCACGCGCAAGATTCTAGAGGTGTCGGGCATCGCCGCCGCGGCCGCCGCGGAAGGGGCCGAGGTGGTGAACTACGACGAGGTGGAGGGGCAGGCGGTGGCGAACGACGACTCGCCCGAGCACAGCATGTCGCTGGCCCGGCCGGTCAAGGAGACCGACGTGCTCATCACGCTGCCGAAGATGAAGACGCACAACCTGACGCTCTTCACCGGCGCCGTGAAGAACCACGTCGGCACGCTGCCCGGGCGCCGCAAGCTGGCCCTGCACAAGCACTTCGCCGACCCGCGGACCTTCGGGGCGGCGGTGCTCGACCTCTACGCCTCGGCGCCGCCCCGGCTGGCGATAATGGACGCCGTGGAGGGCATGGAGGGCGACGGCCCGACGGCCGGGCGCGTCCGCCAGGTGGGTCTGCTGGCAGCCAGCGCCGACGGCGTGGCCCTCGACGCCGTGATGTGCGCCGTCGCCGGCCTTGACCTCGAGCAGGTGCCGACGCTCACCGCCGCCCGTGAACGCGGCTACGGCGCCGCCGCCCTGGACGACGTCGAGGTGGTCGGCGTGCCGCTGGCGACGGCCCGTGGGCGCCTGGCCCCCTTCGCCTACCCTGGTTCGTACCGTGTCTCGGCCCAGTCCTGGCTGCCGAGCTGGGGCTGGCGGTTCGTGACGAAGGTCATGAGCATGGCGCCGACGCCGCAGGTGATGACCGAGAAGTGCACCGGCTGCCAGGTCTGCATCAAGGGCTGCCCCGCGCAGACGATCTCTCTCGTGAATCGCAAGGCCCACATCGACCTCAGCAACTGCATCAGCTGCTTCTGCTGCCACGAGCTCTGCCCCTCCCAGGCCGTGGAGGTGAAGATCCCCTGGCACCTGCGAGCCTTCGGCGGCAAGGAGGCGGCGGCGCTGGCCGGGCGCTAGGAGCCGTCAGCTTAGCCAGCGCTGTATCGCCAACTGGCGGAAGGCCGCCGTTCTCAGCACGGCCGCCAAGCAGCCTGTAGCGCGGGGGCTTGTCCCCCGCGGCGCCTTCCCCGGCCGGATAGATCCCCGCGGAAGTGGGGATGACAGGGGCGGGCGCGGGACGGCGGTCCCCAGACCTGTATGCTTCCTCGCTATTCTGACGCCCTGCCCACTGGCAGCATCTACGGCGTTGCCCCGAGCAGACGGCCGTGCTAACCTAGCGGTTAGACCAGGGTGCGCCGGCGGGCGAAAACAAGCCCCGGCAGAGGGCGGAATCTTTTGCTCGCTCGTGCGTCTATTCTCTTGTCGACACTGTGATACTGAGGGTGCCCGCAGATGATGAGCGAGGTGGTGGCGCGGGCCGCCGCAGGCGACGCCGAGGCCTTCACGCAGATCGTCACGGAATACGAGCCGCGCATCTGTCGCTTCCTCTACGGCCTGGTGGGGGACAGGGAGCTGGCGCGTGACCTCGCCCAGGAGACCTTTCTGTCGGCCTATCGGGGCCTGCAGCGGGGCGGGGGCCAGCTTCAGTTCAACGCCTGGCTCTATACGATTGCCCGCAACCAGGCCGTCTCCGCGCTGAGGCGCCGACGTCTCGTGTCGTGGCTGCCCCTGCCCAAGCGAGGGGAGGACCGGGAGGAGGAGACGGGCTTGGGCCAGGCGCCGGACCCTGCCGACGTGGCGGTCGACCGCCTGGTGTTGCGGGAGGCGCTGGCGCGGCTGGACGTGACGAGCCGCGCGCTGCTCGTGCTGGCGGCGGAGGGCTTCTCCTACGCCGAGATCGGGCAGATGCTCGGCCTCAGCCTCCCCGCGGTCCGCCTACGCCTCTTTCGGGCGCGAGAGCGCCTGCGGGCGCTGTGCCCGGAGCGAGGGGACCGACCATGAACGAGAGAATGTGCGAGCGGATAGCCGTGCTGGTCTCCGCCTACCGTGACGGCGAGCTGACGCCCGCCGAGCGCAAACAGGTGGAGGCGCACCTGTACAATTGCCCGGCCTGCGCCAGGCGCCTGGCCTCTTATCGCGAATTGCACGGGGCCCTGCGCGGTCACCTGGCTACCGCCCCCGCCACGAGCGGCGGGTGGGAGCGGAAAGCCACTGGTCGGGAAGGGAATAGCGGTAGGGGAATGCTCCGGCCGGTGGCGGTCTGGGCGGTCGCCGCGGCCTTGGTCCTGGTCGCCGCGGGTGGGCTCTATGCAAACACTCAGTTCGGGCAGAGGCCGACCCTCCTCGTGCCGACGCGGGCGCCCGGATCGACGGTGGCGGCACCGACAATGGCACCGGGTGCTCAACCCGTCCCTGGCTGGCTCGTGACCGAACGGCCGGTCGTGACGAACGCGGGGGTGTCTTTGGCCTTGTTGCGTGTGGAGGTCAACGAACCGCACTTCGTCGTCCTGTTCATGGCGTTGGCCGGGCCGGCCGAGTGGGAAGGCTTCGACCTCACCCCTGCCGACCTGAAGGTCGTCGACGACGCGGGACGGGAGTATCCGGCCACGTTCAGCCGGCTGGAGAGCGTGCGTGGCGTTACGCTCGGGGCCGTCTCGCTGCCCGGACCGGACGCGGCGACGGCCGTGCTGAGCCTGCGGATTACCGGCGTGGCGGCAGAACAGCCGGCGACCGGGGAGAAGAAGAGCCTGGCCGGCCTCTGGGAGATGCAGGCGCTGCGGCGCAATAGCCTAGCCACTGTATACCCCGATCGGCATGAGACGCTGCTAGGCCCGGAGTGCTTCCAGGCCAACGGCGTCGCCCTCGGCAGCGCCTACTACGCCTCGTGCGACGGCGCCGGCGGGCCGAGCGAGGCCGGTGTCTCCGTCCCGACGGCGGCGCCGATGCCGCCGGTGATCGTTACCCCGGCGCCAACCCGGCTGCCTGCACCAACGGCGATACCTCCGGCCGTGCTACCTCCTACCGAAGCCCCCCCGGCCACGGCCCTACCCGTGCCGCCGACGCCGGCTCCTTCCACGGCGCCCGGGGCATCCCCCCTCGCCACTGCCACGCCGGCCTGGTGGGGTTGGGGCGATTTTACCGATTGGCGCAACGGCCTGTTCGGGCTCTCGCTTTCGCTGAGCGCGCCGCAGCCGCACCTGGTCCACGTGCTCATCGACCAGTCGACGGGCGGGGTGCGGGCCGTCTCGCAGGCGGAGTTCGAGGCGGCCCGGCAACGGGCGGCGGCCCAAGACCTCCCCCAGGCCCCCGCCGGGCCGCCCGTCGCCCAGCCGAGCGCTCCATCAGGGGCAACGGCCACCCCCGCGCCGATGCCCGCGCCGATGCCCACGGCCATGCCCACGGCCGTGCCGGGTTCTGATGGGGCTCCGCCGCGATAACTGGTAGGCGTGGCTGCTGGGAGCCGAGCCACGCCTATGTGAACAGGCCGGCGCATGCCCTGCGGCTTGCCCAGGGCCCCGGGCGGGCGCTGGCGATGCCGGTTGCACCCATCGCCGGTGGCCGTAGGCTATGAGGAATTCCCGCGGAAGCGGGAATCCATACGGTTCCTCGCCAAACCGGAGACTGGATCCCCGCTTTCGCGGGGATGACAGGGGTCTGGCGACGCCTCGGTGGCCCTCGCAACGACGGGCATTCCGGCAACAGCCGCTACCCCGGATACTTGGACCCAGAGGCGGGAGATCCGACGCCACCGAAGTAGACCTTCCACCGACCAGCATGTGCGTCCTCCTGCGCCCTCTCGGACCGGCAGCTATTCCCGCCTGAGCCCAAGCCTGGTACAATGCCTTGGGCGCCGCGAGGAGCCACGCTAGCGTGAGCTCGGGAAACGGCGGTGCCTCGGCGAACCGTCGCCCGTGGCAGGGAGGAGACGGTTGGCCGGGTCGTCTCGGCGGAGGGCCGGTAGTCTAAATAGTCCGACGTAGTTGTTGCTGCCCGAGTGCTCGCTACCGGGAGGGCCAGTGGAGCCTCTGCCGGCATCCCTGTCATCCCCGCGCAAGCGGGGATCCAACGTTATTTGTAGGGGCGAACGGCGTTCGCCCTCCGGCCGCGCACTGGATGGATTCCCGCTTCCGCGGGAATGACGGAACCGGCCGGCCGTGCAGCAAGCATAACGCCGGACTATTTAGGCCGGAATGTCCGGCGGAGGCGACCGGAGCACTAAGGGAACAGAAGGAGACATCGCTATATGGGGGGGCGCAAGGACATCAAGAAGGTCATGATCATCGGCTCGGGGCCGATCGTCATCGGCCAAGCCTGCGAGTTCGACTATTCCGGCACCCAGGCCTGCAAGGCCCTGCGGTCGCTGGGCTACGAGATACTGCTGGTCAACTCCAACCCGGCCACGATCATGACCGATCCGGGCATGGCCGACGCCACATACATCGAGCCGCTCAACGTGGAGTCGATGACGAGGATCATCGAGCGGGAGCGACCGGACGCCCTCCTTCCCAACCTGGGCGGGCAGACGGGACTCAATCTGAGCGCCAGCCTCGCCCGCAGCGGGGTGCTCGACAAGTACAACGTGAAGGTGATCGGCGTCGAGCCGGACGCCATCGAGCGCGGCGAGGACCGCCTCGCCTTCAAGCGCACCATGACCGAGCTGGGCATCGAGATGCCCCGCAGCGAGATCGCCGAGAGCGTGGAGGAGGCGGAGAGGATCGCTGCCGACCTCGGCTATCCGGTGGTCGTGCGCCCGGCCTACACGCTCGGCGGCACGGGCGGCGGGCTCGTCTATAATATAGAAGAACTGCGCACCGTCGCCGGGCGCGGCATCGCCGCCAGCATGATCGGCCAGGTGCTCATCGAGGAGGCCGTCGAGGGCTGGGAAGAGCTGGAGCTGGAGGTCATCCGCGACGCCAAGAACCAGATGATCACCGTCTGCTTCATCGAGAACGTCGATCCGATGGGCGTGCACACCGGCGACTCCTTCTGCACGGCGCCCATGCTGACCATCGACGCCGACCTCCAGAGGCGCCTGCAGGAGATGTCGTACAAGGTGGTCGAGAGGATCGGCGTCATCGGCGGCACTAACATCCAGTTCGCCCACGATCCCAAGACGGGGCGGGTGGTGATCATCGAGATCAACCCTCGCACCTCCCGTTCGTCGGCCCTCGCCTCCAAGGCTACCGGCTTCCCCATCGCCCTCATCTCCGCCAAGCTGGCCGCCGGCCTGACGCTGGATCAGATCCCCTACTGGCGCGACGGGACGCTCGACAAGTACACCCCGAGCGGCGATTACGTCGTCGTCAAGTTCGCCCGCTGGGCGTTCGAGAAGTTCCGCGACGCCGAGGATCGCCTGGGCACGCAGATGCGCGCCGTGGGCGAGGTGATGAGCATCGGCAAGACCTACAAGGAGGCCTTCCAGAAGGCAATCCGCTCCCTGGAGACCGGTCGGCACGGCCTGGGCTTCGCCAAGGACTTCCACGAGAAGTCGCTGGCCGAGCTGATGCAGATGTTGAGCTATCCCACGAGCGAACGTCAGTTCGTCATGTACGAGGCCCTGCGCAAGGGGGCCAGCGTCGACGCCCTCTACGAGAAGACGCACATCAAGCGCTGGTTCATCGCACAGATGAAGGAGCTGGTGGAGTTCGAGGAGGAGATCCTCAAGTACAGGGGCCAGGAGCTGCCCGACGAGCTGCTGGTGCGAGCGAAGAAGGACGGCTTCGCCGACAAGTACCTGGCCAAGCTGCTGGGGGTCGGCGAGCGGGAGATCCGCGAGCGGCGCACGGCCTTGGGCGTGACGGAGGCCTGGGACTTCGTGCCCGTGAGCGGCGTGGAGGACGCCAAGTACTACTATTCCACCTACAACGGTCCCGACCGGACCGTGGTGAGCGAGCGGCCGAAGGTGATGGTCCTCGGCGGCGGGCCCAACCGCATCGGCCAGGGCATCGAGTTCGACTACTGCTGCGTGCACGCCGCCTTCGCCCTCCACGACATGGGCTACGAGACGATCATGGTCAACTGCAACCCCGAGACGGTCTCCACCGACTACGACACCTCGGACAAGCTGTACTTCGAGCCGCTGACGGTGGAGGACGTGGTGAGCATCTACCGGCGGGAGAAGCCGCTGGGGGCCATCGTCCAGTTCGGCGGCCAGACCCCCCTCAACATCGCCGCCGAGCTGGAGGAGGCGGGCGTCAAGGTGATCGGCACCTCGGTGAACTCGATCGACATCGCCTCCGACCGGGGGCGGTTCAGCGAGGTGATGAAGAAGTACGGCATCCCGATGCCGGAGTCGGGCACCGCCAGCAGCCTGGAAGAGGCCCTGCAGGTGGCAGCGCGCATCGGCTACCCGTTGATCGTGCGGCCCTCGTACGTCCTCGGCGGGCGGGGAATGGAGATCGTCCACGACGAGGACGAGCTGCGGCTGTATGTGGCGGCGGCCGTCGGCGTGACGCCCGACCGGCCGATCCTCATCGACCGCTTCCTGGAGAACGCCATCGAGACCGAGGCCGACGCCCTGGCCGACGGCGAGGAGGTCTTCATCCCGGCGGTGATGGAGCACATCGAGTACGCGGGCGTGCACTCTGGCGACGCGGCCTGCGTCATCCCGCCGGTGAGCATCCCCCCGCGGCATCTCGCCACGATCGAGGAGTATACCCGGCGCATCGCCGGCGAGCTGCACGTGGTGGGTGTGATGAACATCCAGTACGCCATCTGCAACGGCACGGTCTACGTGCTGGAGGCCAACCCGCGCGCCTCGCGCACCGTGCCCCTGGTATCGAAGGTTTGCGCCATCCCGATGGCCCGTTTGGCCACCGAGCTCATGCTGGGCAAGCGGGTGGCCGATCTCAATCTGAAGCGGGAGAT
>JAJZQK010000037.1 GCA_021847625.1 Chloroflexota bacterium | reverse complement strand
TGGGCACGGTGGACGGATACGACGGTAATCTGATCGTCGCCATCGAGTACGACAGCCAGAGCAGCCCCAAGGCGTGGACCATCCTCGTCGAGTCCGCCGCCCAGTTCCCGGCGCTCGATCTGCCAAGCGGGCAGGTGGTGATGATCAACAACGTTCAAGCCGAGGTTACAAACATGGGTAACACGACCGTGTTGACCTGGACCCACAAGAAGACCAGAATCGCGTTGATAAGTGACCTGCCGCCCTACCAGGTTATGCAGATAGCCCAGACGATCGGGCGGTAGGGTGTCGGCCGATCGTCATGGCTGCCGATGCCTTGCCCCATGAACCGACGAGACATCCCCCTGGAGACGTCTGAGCCGCCGTCGACGGACAAGTCCAGCTACGGTTTCCGGGCGACGATGCCGGCCAGCGCTCTGTTCTCTCCCATGATCCCCTCGTGGTAGCGCAGGCAGCGGAAGTCGCGAAACATGTCCAGAAGCTCATTATGTTCGAGCAGATGGTCGGGGTTACGGGGCTTCCCGAACCGGGTCTGGTCGACGATGAACGTCTCGTAGACGACCATCCCGCCCGGGCGCAGGCCGGCCTTGATCTGGGGAATAAGGGAACGCTGCAGGTAGTTGAACACGATGATGACGTCGTACCGCCCTTCTTCAATGCGGTAGCCCGCCTCCAGGTCCACGACCTTGGCCGTGATGGTGACGCCCGCCTCGCGGGCGGCGGCCAAGGCCGCGCCAACGGATTCGGCCGAGATGTCGACGCCCTCGACCTCGTAACCGAGGCGGGCCAGGTAGAGGGCATTGCGACCCGAGCCCATCGCCACGTCGAGGGCCCTTCCCCGGGGCAGAAGATGAACGTTGCTTACGAGGAATCCAGACGGCTCCAGACCGGCCTGGCTATCGCCCATTGTCCGCCCGCCTCCTTCTATGCTGAAGCGTCGTCAAGACCAACATGCTACTGCCTTCAGTCACGCACACTCCGGCGTCATCCCGTACCTAACGGCGCATGCCTGCGAGCCGGGGCCTCTTCTTCCCGCCCCTTGGGTTGGGATGTCCGCAGGAGCAGCACGGGGCAGGGGGCCGCCCCGAGGACCCCTCGCACGACCTTCGCGAACCTTAGCGCGAGCCGACCCCGCCATTCGAGGACGATCAGGTCGCTCCCGCGTTCCGCGGCAAAATGCAGGATCTCCTCCGCCGGTTCGCCGCGTCGCAAGAAGACCCTCGTCGGGGCGTGCGGTTGGATCTTGCCCACGGGCGTGCCGAACCTCCCCTCGAACTCGTGCACCCACGTCGGCCACTCGTACTGGGGTTGGTCGACATAACGGGGAACCGTCATCGCCCCCATCTCGTTCGGCTGGGGCCCGGGGCCGGCCACGTGCAGGATGTCTAGCTCCGCCCCCGTGCGCTCTGCCAAGTCGAGGGCGGGGCCTGTCACCGCGGCCGACGAGGGGGCGCCGTCCAAGGGCAGCAGTATGTGGCGTAGTTCCGAGGTCTCCGTGATTCGCCTGCTGGCCTCTGGTCGGGTCACCAACACCGGGCAGGGGGCCTTCTGGATCACCGGATCGAGCACCTGTCTCTCCTGGGGTCGGGTGAGCGGTTCCCGGCTCTTGGCGGACAACAGAATGAGCATGGCCTTGTTTGCCTCGGCCCAGCCCAATATCGCGGCCGACGGCAAGCCGGTAGCCTGCTCGAGGACGATGCCGTGAATTTCATCGCGGGGCAGGCCCAAGTGTTGGAGCAACTCCTCGCGTGACAGATGGTGCTCGGCAACGTGAAGGACGTGGATGGTG
This sequence comes from Chloroflexota bacterium, assembly GCA_021847625.1. The sequence goes on along the minus strand of JAJZQK010000037.1, from coordinate 10,185 downwards.
GCGCCGGTGATGCGAGCGGTGGCCCTTGCCACGGGCATTGCTGCCTTGGCTTCCTCCGAGCCGTCGATGGGGACAAGGATCTTCGCTTTGCGATTGCCCCATGGTTCCCGCTGCCGGCGCTTCCTGCTCTCGCTCGCCCGCAGGCCATTCTCCCTGAACGACAGCTTCTCGCTCATTCTGATTGCTCCTGCCAGGGCCGCCAAACGTGGTCCTCCCGTTCGGCCCTGTATCGCCTGCCCTTCTCGACCATCACCTGCCGACCTTCCTTCTCGCCCACTGTTAAGGGCACCGGCCTGTCGCCCTGCCGCATCTCGACGTCGAGGGTGCTGGGCTTCGTCCCTGCCCGGAAGTCTACTTGGCGACCGTGCCATTGGGCGTTGAAGGCGAGACGGTGCCACTCGGGCAAGGGATGGGGATCGATGCTGAGCCCGTCCTCACGCACTTGTAGGCCGCCGAACCCCAAGACGACGGCCTGCCAGATCCCGCCCTGGGCGGCCGTGTGCACGCCCCCGGCGGCGTTGCCCATGTTGTTCGCGAAGTCGATCTCGCGCGCCTGGTAGAGGTACTTCCGGGCCAGTGAGTAGTCCCCGAGGCGGGCCGCGACAAGGGCGTGGACGCTGGGGCTGAGCGAGCTGCCGTGCCCGCAGCGTGGTTCGTAACACCGGAAGTTGGCCTCGCGCACCGCCGCCGGGAAGCGGTCCCATAGCAGGTACATGAGCATCACCACGTCGGCCTGCTTTATCACCTGCGTCTCGTAAGTCCGTTCGCGGCCAAGGATAACGTCCATGGGGACCGTGCGGGGCTCGTATTCGGCCAGGTCGACATATTCGAGATCGAAGTAACCCCGGAACTGCTCGAAGAGCCCGGTCTTCGGATCGAAGCCCGTATACATACGGCTCGCTATGTCCTGCCACTGGCGGAGCTCCTCGTCGGATACGGCCAGACGCGAGCTCAGGTCCGACCACACGTCAGGTTGGCGCGAGCGCAAGAGGGCGGCCACCTCGCCCCCCCGCTCCAGGTTCCACTGGGCCATTACGTTGGTGTAGGCGTTGTCGTCTACTGCCTCGTGGTACTCGTCTGGGCCGATCACACGGCGGATATGGTACTTGCCGTCGTCCCCGAATGAGCCTCGGCTCGCCCAGAAGCGGGCGGTTTGGAGGATGATCTCGGCGCCGCCGCCCAGCAGGAAGCCCTCGTCGTGCGTGGCCAGCCAGTATTGCCAGACGGCGTAGGCGACGTCGGCGCTGATGTGGTGCTCTTGGTCGCCGGTCAGGATGTAGACCAATTCCCCTTGCGGCGTGAAGGCGGACTTGGGTGCCACTTCTTCGCCCGTGTCTGCCGACTCCCAGGGGTAGAGCGCGCCCCGGTAGCCCAGGGCCTCGGCCTTGCGGACGGCCTGGGGCAGCGTGTGGTAGCGGTACATCAAGAGCGAACGAGCGGCCCGCGGGTAGGTGTAGGTGTAGAACGGCAGCATGAAGATCTCGGTATCCCAGAAGACGTGCCCTTTGTAGGAACTGCCCGTCAGGGAACGGGCCCCTATCGACACGTATTCGTCGTCGGGATTCGCGGAACCGATCAGGTGGTAGACGGCGAAGTTGATGGCCCGCTGGGCGTCCTCCTCGCCCACGATGCTCACGGCCGAGGCTCGCCATCGTTCGGCCCAGGCGGCCACGTGGGCGCGCAGGAGCTGGTCGATGCCCATGGCGGAAGCCTCGGCAAGCAGGGCCGCGGCCGCCTTCTCCGGGTCCGGGGCATCTCTGCTTGTAGAGACGGCCACTATCTTGTCTATCCGGTAGGTCGTGCCGATTCGCCCCTCCCAGTCCCAGCGTTCGCCGATCCAGCCCTCCTCGCGCAAGGTCATATGTGCCGGTTCCTCTTTGCCCCCCTCGAAGGACATGGCGCAGGCGAAGGCTACCGTGTTGGCCGTCGTCGACGTCTGGGCGACGAGCAGGAGCGGCGAACCGTCCTCAGTAGATGACATGGGTGGCGGGCCGTTCCTGGTGATCAGACGGGCAGGCTCCGCCACGTCGGTGCTCACCTCCGCGGCAGGGCGCCCATCGATTCCGCTGATGACCCTCAGCCGGCCGCTGTAGTTCTCGGGCGTGATGGCCGTGGATTCGACGAGGATGTGGCGGTTGGCGAGGGACACAAAGCGGCGGTAGTGGAGACGGGTGGTGCGGCCGATCTCGTCGGTGTGCAGCCAGTCGCGCTCGAGCACGCCCCGTTTAAGGTCGAGGTAGCGTTCGTGCTCGACGGTCTCTCCCTCCTCCAGGTCGATCTCCTCGCCCTCGGCGAAGACGCGCAGGGCGGCCCAGTCAGGAGCAATGGCCAGCTCGGATGCCCACCGGTCGGGGACCGAGCCGACCTTCTCTTCAAGATGGCGCGCCATCGGCTTAAGGGGCGAGTCGAACACGCCGGCAATGAAGGTGGCGGGAGTGGACATGGCCGCCCCTTCCGGCAGGGAACCGCGCGTGCCGAGGTAACCGTTGGCCAGCGTGAAGAGGCTCTCGATCTCGTGCTCGCGCCGGGGTTGGTACCCCTTCTCCACCATGAGCCAGGCCTGCTCGGAAAGGGAACGGTCAGCCTCCGCGTGAGGGGCCTCGCCGGACGGGGCAGTGGTCACGACCGTAGCCTCCGTGGGCTCGGCGGCCCCCGGCGCGGGCGCCTTCTCGTGCAGTTCGATCTGTCGCTCCAGCAGCCAGATGAATCGCTGCGGTCCTCCGCCGAGGTGGATCACGTTCGGCGGCACCCCGCTTGGTTCGACGCCCACCGAGACGAACGTCGCCCCGCGGGCGGCGGGAATGGCCATCTTGTAGTCGCTACCCGGAAAGCCCGCGATGGGCCCGAATTCGTCGCCGCCGATGAGGATATCGCCCGGCGCTATCCCTTGCTTGGCGGCGAGCTCGCGCATCATCCAGGCGATCGAATCGCCCTTGTCGGTTAGACCCACCTCGACGTGCTTGACGTCGCTCGTGATACGCGCTTCCGACAGGCCCTTCCGGCGGGCGGTCTCCTCGACCTCGGCGAATACCTCCTGCAGCCCGCCCGGGATGCCGCCGTCCCGCACCCTTCTCTGCACGGCTACTAGTAGCCGATCGATCATCGACTTGGGTGGATCGGCCCACTCGGGCAGCGGGATGAGGTCGATCTTGCGCCTGTTCAGGCGATTGTAGACGACACGGATCTCGAGCCCGGTGCGCCGCTCGACGTCACGCCGCACCGCGTCCGCGACTTCCGTCAGCAGACGATCCTCCGTGGGCGTGGCCACCCTCTTCCAGATAAGCACCGGCCGTGAACGCTCGTCGAAGCCGTAGACCTCCGAGCCGCGGTTCGTGCAGATGTAGAGGCCACGCTTGTGGGGGCCGGCGATCAGCGAGGAGAACTGCTGGTCGACGATGTGGAAGCTGGTGCCCGTGGTGACGACGATGAAGACCCCGAGCCTGAGCAGCTGTTCGAGCCGGCCCCTTACGATCGTCGCGTCCTCTTTGCGGCTCGTGACGGCCGTGCCGTCCCAGTCGAAGGCGATTATCTTGAAGGGATGGGCAAGCGACGGACTCTCGGCGGCGTCCGGCGCCCGTCCTTCTTCGGGATGAGCCCGTACCCCCTCCTGTTGCAAGTCTCCGGGGGATTCATTACGCATATCTGAAGTATCCTCGCCGTGTCTGCCGTGGCGGCATATAAGTAATCGGCGACCAAGGTCGACCGGCAACATGGTGCACGAACGGTCCATCTCGGGGTCGGCGGCCGAGACAAGGCCGGCAAAGGTCGAGATGGATCGCCTGGATTCAGCAGCAAGAAGGATGCCAAATCACCAAAGCCTGCCGCGGGCCACCGGTCGGCAGCCGGCACTGCCAGTCTGCCGGGGGGTGGCCGCTATGGCGTATAATTGAACTATCGGCTTGGATAAGTTGCCTCCGTGGGCCTATTCACGGTGAGAGGAGAGCGTATTCACTATGGAGGAAAGACCTTTCGGCAAGACTGGGGCGAAGTTTCCAGTATTGAGCTTCGGGGCGCAGCGCATTGTCGATGGCCATGGCTGCACGGAGGCGGAAGCCATTGGAATGGTGAACTACGCCCTTGACCACGGGATCAAGTACTTCGACACGGCCTGGGTCTACTCGGCCGGGCAATCGGAGGAAAGGCTCGGCAAGGTCGTTCGCCACCGTCGCGACGAGATGTGGATCGCCACCAAGATGCGGGCGCGCGATCGGTCGGGAGCGCTCAACCAGCTGCACGAGAGCCTACGCAGGCTGCAGACCGATCACGTCGACGAGGTGCGCCTCCACAACATTTTCTCCTTTGCGGAGCTCGACCAGGTGGCCGGTCCGGGCGGGGCGCTGGAGGCGGCCGTGCAGGCTCGTGACGAAGGGCTCGTGCGCTACATCAGCATCAGCGGGCACACGAACCCCCAGGTGCAGGTCGAGGCGCTGGCGCGGTTTCCGTTCGACAGCGTGCTGTGCGCCGTCTCGGTGCTGGACCATTTCATCGCCAGCTTCGCCGAGGAGTTCCTCCCCGTCGCCCGGCAGAAAGGCATTGCCACCATCGGGATGAAGGTCCTGGGGCTTGGCAAGCTGGCGCACGTCTATGACCGGGCGCTGCGCTACTCGCTGGCCCTGCCCGTCAGCACCGTCATCGTGGGCATGGAGTCGATGGAACAGCTGCAGAAGAACCTGGCCGTGGCCGAGAACTTCCAGCCGCTGAGCGACGAGGAGAGATTGGCGCTCTTCCGCGAGGTATTGCCACTGGTGACTCCGCAAACCATGCCCTGGAAGGCCCAAGAGTGGGGGACCTCGGATGTCTGGACGCAAAGGCAGCCCGTGTCCGGATAGGGGTTAGCTTGACGCGGCATGCAGAGAGTGATAGTAATGCTTTCCAGTCTGACGTCTTGGGGCGGCCACCTCTCTGCCCCCGGTTCGGGAAGGATGGCCGAGGTATTGGCTGATGAAGATACTGGCGGTGGCGGATGTACCTCATCCCGCTCTCTACGCGCACTTTGACGCCAAGCGCTGGCAAGGAATTGACCTGCTATTGGCTTGCGGGGATCTCAAGTGGGACTACTTGGACTTCTTGGCAACCTCGCTCGGCGTTCCGTTAATCTACGTCAAGGGAAACCATGACCCCGATACACGCAGCGGATTCTCCGCCGTTGGCGAGGACATCAACGGGCGTGTGGTCAGGTACAAAGGGGTCAGGATCGCCGGTTTCGAGGGCAGTGCCTGGTATGGCGGCCGTGGCCTGGAATACACGGAGACCGAGATGCGCCTTCTGGTCTGGCGCACGATCCCGAGGTTGCTGATATCCGGTGGCGCCGACATCGTCATTAGCCACGCACCCCCGGTGCTGAAGAGGGAAGAGGCGCCGGCCGTCGAGTTCTCCGAATCGGTGGTGGACGTCGTTCTCTCGCAGCCCCGGACGTACACGCCGGAGGACGACGGCCCGACCGACCACGCCCACCGGGGTTTCTACGCCTACAATCGTCTGATCCAGTTCTTCCACCCGCGCCTGTGGCTGCACGGGCACACTCACCTCAACTACTCGCGCGCCCCGCGCCTGCGCCGGCTGCACGGCACGCTGGTGGCAAACGCCTTCGGCTACTTCGTCTTCGAGATCTGATCGGATAAACCGCGGAACAACCCTCACCCTAACCCTCTCCCTGGAAGGGAGAGGGAACCATTGCTCTCCCTTCAACCTTACGAAGTGGAGTGTCGCCCCTACTATACGCTGCCCTTACTCACAGGACCTGCGCGGTGGGCCGCTCGTCGTCCCAAAGACCACGGAGGATGAGGAAGGAACCCATCCTATTCTCCGCGTCCTCCGCGGTGAGTCCGACTCCCATTCCTCCCGGTTCAGGCCACGGCCCGCGTTTCGGCCGACTGGCCGTGCCGTGGAGATGAATCACGCTCGTTAGGCGAAGGGGAAGGCGGCCCACGGTGAGGCGTGCCAGAGGATGCCCGGGGTGAGGCTGCGCGTGCGCAGGTATAGGTAGCCCCAGGCAAGGCTCGTCGGGGCGCCGGCGAACATCAGCGTCTGGGCGCCGACGAGGGTGAAATCGAAGCCGTAGGTGGCAAGCAAACCCGGAATCTGGCCCAGGGCGAAGACGACGCCGACGACAGCCAGGGCGTCAAGGCCACGGCCCCGCCAGGCCTCGACGCGGGAGAGGAGCAGACCCCGGTAGAAGAACTCGAGGCCTAATCCGGCAAGCAGCATCGTCGGCAAGGCACCGTTCGCCAGCGTGGGCAGGCCGGAAACGGGAGCCCCGAGCGTTTCCAGTATCGTGGGCAGGGCGGCAATCAGAATAAGCGGTAGCGCGACCCACCAGTGGCTCACCGTCAACCCCAGCTTCGCGGGCCCGTAGCCCATGGCGAGGAACATAGCCACCGGCACGAGGAATATCCAGAAACCGTCGGATACCGCGCTGTAGAAGCCCGCCGGCGCCTGCCCTCCCTGGGCGAGGCCGCCGACGATCGCCTGCACGGCCCCTACCACGGCGGCGTCCATCTGCCTGTAGAAGGGGAGGTGGCCCGTGAGGTCGAATTCCGCGAGCCGCCGGGTGGCGCGGATGGCCAGAAAGACGGCGTACATGAGTAGGACGAGGGTTTCCAGACGCGGGTGGGCCACGGGGTAGGAACGGCCTCCGGACCCGCCGGTGGCTATGTTGACGATGGCCACGTACAGCGCGAGGAGGGTTAGGTTTGCCACCAGGGCGACCAGGAACCGCGTGCCATAGCCGGCGACGATGAGGTAGATGGCTCCGGCAAAGGCAGCGGCCATGTAGAGCGCCAGCAGGCGTGACCTCGCCAGGCCGGTGAAGAACTCAACGCTACTGCTGCCGCCGACCGCGTTCGTGCGAACCGCCACCTCTCCCTCCCTCGTCGTCTTGGCGACCAGTATATGGAGCAGGAAAGCGATTGTCAACAGCCACGAGCGCTAGTCCCTCTGCGCTGGGCCCTCCGAGGGGACGGGAGGCGGCAAGCCGATGCCGCGCACCTCCTGGAGGACCGGTTTGGCCTGCCAGCGGAGGACGACCGTTTCCACGACGAAGCCGAGCACGTAGGCCATTGCCCCCAGCAGAACGCCGGGCAGCCCCCCTACGAGCAGACCGACCGTCAGCGTCAAAGCCAGGGCGGCGACGTTCAGCCCCGTGGCCATCTGCGTCGCCCCCGTCAGGCGCCGGGCGATGAGCAGACCCTGGTATTCGGTCTGCCAACCGGCGACGATGATGTAGAGCGAGAACACGCGTACGGCGGGGATGGCGATTACGCGCACGTCGGGCGGAACGGTCAACACAGTGGCCAGGTAGAAGTCGATGACAGGGGTGAAGGTGGCCCCGAAGAGCACAGCCCACCCTACCAGGCAGGCGCAGCGCACGAACTTGATCACGACTCGGTAGGAGTGGGCATCCCTGACTAGGGCAATGACCGTCTGCGGCAGCACCCAGAGGGGCTGGTAGACGATGTTGAACACGCCAAAGGCGACGGGAAAGGCGGCGAGGGACAGGATAGGGTCGGGAAGACGGGCCATGCCGGCGGTGATGATCGGACGCATGGTGCCGGTGAGGACGAGCACGAGCGCGAGGGGAACGAAGAAGCGCAGAGTGGCGCCGTAGTTGATCTTGAACGCCTCGCCCGTCTCCCAGCGTATCGCGCCCCGACGCCGGAGGATCGATTCGGCGATAAGGGTGACGCCCGCGCTTTCGACGACAGCGCCCAGCGCCAGGGCCACCGCCGCCATCTGCACGCCCGGCAGAGTCCCCAGTTTCACGGCGACGACGACCGTGCCGCAGACGGTGACGACGCGAATGAGTGTGCACCAGCCAACCACGCCGGTGTAGCCGTGCCTAATCAGCACGCCGTGGTAGAACCTGCGCCAGCCGATCGCCAAGGCCGCGACCAGCATGATCTGAGCGGCGGGCCTGGTAAGGTCAGCGACATCCCGCGGCGTGCCTAACATGCCTTCCACGACGACGTCGTAAACCGGCGTGAAGTAGATGCCCGCCGAGATGAGCGTAACGGCGGCGCACACGATCAGAGAGAAGTCACGGAGTAGCCGGAATGATTCCCGGCTAAGCCCCAGGGCATTGCCGGTGTGGGTCAGCGGCACGACGATGTTGACCAGCGTATAGACGACTGCCACCATAACGCCGTAGGCGGCCAGATGGCGCTCCGCGTCAGGAAGGCGGGAGATGCCTGCCGTAACGACGGGCGTCTCGACGATCATCAGTATGGAGTTCATTGCCAGGGGCAGGTAGAAACGCGAGAGCCTGCCGACTGTGAGCTGCTGCCGCATGCGGACCTCGCTTCCCAGGATACCACGCCCCAGGCGAAAGTACAATCGAGAACTTGGTTGTCGTGCCGACGTTGACGGCCGACCCTCGCCGTGCTATCGTGCGGTGGCCGAGCATAAGGTACGCGGCACTCTTGTGTTCAGCCGATGTGGAGACCTGCGACGGAGGTAGGCGGTCATTGTCTAAGCACTCGCGCCAGACGGCATACTTGGCGCTTCTGCTGGCGTTCGTTCTTCTTGTCACTTCCTGCATGCTGCCGGGCCCCGCGGCGACGCCCTCCGCCGTTCCCCCGACGGCTACGGCGGAGACGACTGCAGTTGCCGCCCTAGCGACGGCCTCGCCTGTTCCTGCCACCTCTTCACCCACCCTGGTTCCCACCGCCACCGCGACGCCGACGCTGACGACGACGCCCTCGCCAACGCAATCGCCGACGGCGGTTACCTCGGGAACGGAGGTATCTGGCCAGGCGGCGTATCGTCACGTGCAGGCCCTGGCCGCCGAGATTGGCTCACGGCCCGTCGGTTCGGAGGCGAGCAAGACGGCCGCCGATTACATAGCCGGGCAGCTGTCCTCCTACGGCTACGAGGTGGAGCGGCAACCGTTCCCCTTCACGCAGTTTGTCGACCACGGGGCGACCATGGCAGTGGTGCAGCCCCGCCAGGCGACACTCCATCCCCAGACGATGCGCCTTTCCGCCTCTGGCGAGGTGACGGCCGACTTGGTGGAGGCCGGGGTCGGCCGGGTCGAGGATTTCCTGGACGAGCCGGTTGGGGGAAAGGTGGTGCTGGTCAGCCGAGGCGAGGTTGAGTTCGCCCAGATGGCGGCCAACGCCGAGGCGGCGGGGGCCGCGGGCCTCGTCATCAGCAACAACGTTTCTGGCAGCTTCCGCGGAGACCTCGGCAGTTCGGCGAAGATCCCGATCGTCTCCATCTCCCTGGAGGAAGGCCGGAGCTTGCGGGATTCGCTGGGGCAGGGCGCGGTCGCAGTGAAGTTGACTGTGAATGCCACCTCGCTGAGCGGGCAGAGCGAGAACGTGATCGGCACCCTCAAGGGAAGCCAACCGGGGACGGTTATCGTGGGCGCCCATTACGACTCGGTGGAAGCCGGGCCCGGGGCTAACGACAACGCCTCCGGCGTGGGGGCAATGCTGGAGCTGGCCAGGGTCATCGCCGAAAAGGGGACCGGCCGCACCGTCAAGGTGATCGCCTTCGGGGCCGAGGAGATTGGGCTGGTTGGCAGCAGGTACTACGTGTCTATGCTCGACGGGGACCAGTTGCGGGATATCACGGCCATGGTCAATCTCGATATGGTCGGCGTCGGCGACCAACTAAGGCTGAGCGGGAGTCCTCGGTTGGTGGAACTGGCGACGGGCATTGCTCGGGACCTCGGCAGCCCGCCTCAGCCGCGAACCGGCCAGCTTGCGCTTTCTAGCGATCACTCGTCTTTCCTGTCGATCAGCTCGGTGCCCGTGCCGGCGCTATTCGTTACGCGCACGGAGGATCCCAATTACCACACCGCCCAGGACGAGACGTCCTTTGTCAGTGCCGACTCCCTCGCCATTGCCGCGGAGCTCACGCTCGGGATACTCGAACAGCTGGCAGGCGCCGGGTAGCAGACAGCGGCGCCCACGTCGGCCTGGTTCCGTGCCCACGGAGGCGGGGAAACGACGACGGGTACTTGGGGGCGGTGGCGGGGACGTCAGCCAGGTGATAATATTTAACCACCAATCCCTCAACGTGCGGAGGTTTCGTCGATGCCAACGTGCCCCAACTGCGGGTTGCCTTATTCTGTGGAGTTCCGCAGGTGCCCTGACTGCGCGCCGGTGCCCAGGCGCCGCCGACCTAGCGAAGTGAACGTCGACAAGGGCAAAGATGATGATTCGATCGTCAAATTGGCTCGGG
>JAJZQK010000036.1 GCA_021847625.1 Chloroflexota bacterium | reverse complement strand
ACTGGCCCATCTCCTTGGCTATCTGCTCGAGGCTCGCCCGTATCTCCGCCGACAGCGCCACGTCAGCCTTCTCCCTCACATTCACCACGCATCTCCCGTTGCCTGTGGGCACCCGCCTCTCGGTGCGGATGACGAGCCCTGTCTCCCCACCGGCCGATCGACGGTGGAACTCACTCTTGGAGCGCTCGGTAATGATGTCCCACAGCAGGCCGTTAAGGTGCTCCAGTTGAGCGATCCGCGCGTCCTTGTCGCGGAGGGTCGTGTGACGCAGCCGGCGGAGGAGGTCCTCCCGCTCCTGGGCCACCCTGGCCCGGAATTCGGGGTGAAGCTTCCAGCGGGTCAGCGTCGCCGTGTTGACGCCGACTTTGGCGGCGATCTCCCGGTCGGGCAGGTGGTCGTCATCCCCGCTGATGTTGTCGCCCATCAGGATCATTTCCACCGGCGAGCCGGCGGCTATGTCGAACAGTTCGTCGTAGCGCTCGCACATCGTGTGATAGAGTGAGTCGAAGAGGTCCCGGCGTTCGTAGTAGTCAAGGCCGAAGCGCTCTATGCCCATCATCTGGTAGAGCATCTCCTGGACAGGCGTCTTGGCCACACGGACATACACCAGCCCGTCGCCACCGACCCGCGTTCAACGAGTCGATTGGGGCATCCTGGCTTGTCCAGGGCAACAACGCACTGCTACCATATCCGCCACGACGCCACGAACCAGCGTAGGCCACATAGAAGATCATTCGGCGTCTTAGCCCTTCAAAGCGCCGCCCACCAGACCCTGAACCAAGTACTTCTGGATAACGACGGTGAAGAAAATGATCGGTGCCATTATCAGCACGGATCCGGCCGAGACGAGGCCCCAGTCTGCACCCTCGTAGGCGAGGAAGCCGACGATGGCCACGGGCAGGGTCCTCGCCTCACGGCTGGTGAGCACCAGGGCAAGCAGGAACTCGTTCCACGACATAATGAACGTGAGTATTGCCGTGGCCGCCAACCCCGGGGCGGCCACCGGCACCACGACCTTCGTGAACGTCTGCCAGAGCGTTGCGCCATCGGCCTTGGCCGCCTCGTCCAGTTCCGCAGGGATCTCGTTGAAGAAGTTCCACATCGACCACATTACCAGGGGGATGTTCACGTTCGCGTAGGCAATGACCAGCCCCAGCTTCGTGTCGGACAGACCCACGTTGCGGAACACGAGGAAGTACGGGATAACGAACACCATCGGCGGGACAATCCTGATAAACACGCTGTAGCCCAAGGCCGCCATCTGAAACCGGCGCCATGGCGACCGAGAGGCGATGTAGGCTGCTGGCGTCCCAATAAGGAGGGAAGCAGCCACTGTACCGACAGCAACCGTAAGGCTGTTGATCAGGTAGTCCCGAAAGGTGCCGTCGGCCAACAGCCTGTCGTAGTTCTCAAGGGTTGGATCGAAGACGAACACGTGCCTGATATCGAATGCCTGCAGCTGGGTCTTGATCGAGAGAAGGGCGATCCACACGATCGGGAGCATAGTGATGATCAGCAGACAGAACGTCAGCAGCAGTACGGGCATAGACCTGGCTCGCTTGGCAAGCCTCGCCCGGTGGACGAAAGATAGCGGCCGGGCTTTCTCGCGCTCCTTACGCTCCAGTAGCATCAGTTGCTCCTACCCTTTACTATCACCCTGAACAAAGGCACGCAGAGCACGGCGAATATGAGCAGAATCGCCACTAGCATCGCCGCTGCGTACCCTAGGTCGAAGTAGCGGAAACCGACCAGGTAGGCGTAGAAATCCATGTTCTCAGTAGACTGCCCCGGGCCCCCGCCCGTGATGGTGAAGATGACCGGGAATGCTTTGGTACTTTCGATGACACGAAACAGCAGTACGACAAGAAGCGTTGGGCGTAGCAGCGGCAGCGTGACGTAGCGGATGATCTGGAAGCCGGAGGCGCCATCAATGCGGGCCGCTTCAAAGGGCTCCTCCGGCAACGACTGGAGGCCGGCCAGCAGCAAGAGCATCACAAACGGCGTCCATTCCCACGTGAGAGTCACGATGATCGCCGCCAGTGCCCCTTCGGCGGTCTCCAGCAGGCCCGGGGCGGGTATGCCCAGGAGACCGATGAAGTAGTCCAGGCCCCCGATCCCACGGAGTAGGAAGGCTTTCCACAACACGCCGACAACGACCGGGGGCAGCACCATCGGCAAGATGAACAGGGTGCGCGTGGCCCGGATCAGACGGAACCCGGAGTGAAGCAGCAGGGCCAGCACCAGCCCAAGGAACATCTGAAGCGCTGTCGGAACGACGATGTAGATTACACCGCGCGACAGCGCTTCCCACCACCGCGAATCGCCAAGCAATCGGTCATACTGCCCCAGTTCGATGAATGCCCACCTGTTCGGATAGGCGAGGTCCAGGTCGGTGAAACTGACGCCTATCGTCGCGATCAACGGGAGGACGGTCAGGAGTAGCAGACTCAACGCCAGCGGCAGCACCATCAGTATCTGGGTGCGGCCGTCGTGCGAGAGAGATTTACCTGTGAACCTGCTGACAGTAGGCCCGAACATACTTAGTAGTACTTGGCTTGCTTGAGAATCCGGTCAACTTCAGCCTCCGCCTGCTTCATCGCGTCGGCCGCCGAGACCTGCCCCAACGTGGCCTTCGACACGGCATTGCCAATGACGTCCCCGACCTCCGCCCATTCCGGGATCGGCGGTACGTAGGTGGGCTTGCGTTCCTCCAGCATCTGCTTCGTGACCTTCAGAAACTCCCCATCGGCGTAGTTATACTTCTCCTGGTACTTGGGGTTCTCAATCGCACTGCGTCTCGTGGCCGCCACGTAGGGCGTCTGAAGGGCGACCTCGACGAGGACGTCCCTGCTTGTCGCCCACTTGACGAACTCCCAGGCGGCCTCTTTGTTCTTCGCGTTCTTGGCGATGGCGATGCCGTGCTCCGAGAAGGCGGGGAATCTGCCGGCAGGTCCGGAAGGGATGGGAGCGACCCCGGTCTTGCCGTAGGCCTTGGACTTCTCCTTGTCCAGGAAGACGCCGGCAAGCGGGTGCCCATCCAACACCATCGCCACTTTGCCCTGCTGCATCGCGACGATGAGCTCCTCATGGGTCGCGTTCACCATCGCCGGGAAACCGTACTCAGTAACCAACTTGGTCCAGACTTCAACCGATTTGATCGACCCGGGCTCGGTGAGGGCGGGGCGCATGTCCTTGGGGAAATCCTTGAAGAAGTTCCCGCCATAAGAATAGAGAAGGATGGGGAAAGGCCACATGTTGGCCTCAATCCCTGGCGCCCCTCTAAGGCCAATCGGCGAGACGTCCGTTCCCTGCTTCTTGAGCTTGTCGCAGACCGTCAGCAGCTCGTCGAAGGTGGCCGGCGGACCCTGGATGCCCGCGCTCTCGAAGACATCTTTGCGGTAGTAGAAGATGATCGTAGCCGAGAATATGGGAAGGTCCAACCGCTTACCTTCGTACATACCCTGCTCCAGGGAGACGGGGAAGAAGTCCCCCATATCCCAGGCCTTCGGCGTTAGATTCTCGTCCCCGACCAGCGCACCTAGAGGGGCAAGCCAGTCGGCCTTTTGGTACTCGGCCCGGTTGAATGGTGGCACCTGGTAGACGTCGTACTTGCTGCTGCCAACTGACAGCTCAAGGCGCTGCTTCTGGAAGTTGTCCAACGTGCCAAGGAGCTCCATGTTCACCGTCATCCCCGTGGCCTCTTGGAAGCCCTGGATGATGGTCTTCAGCCCTTGGCTATAGGTGTAGTTGAGACTGATGTAGTTGATCGTTGTCCCCTTGTAGGGCTGGCCTGGGCGAAGGACCTCCGCCCCTGGCACGCCCGAAGGTGCCGCCGGCTTGGCGGCTCCAGCCGTCGGTGGCACGGAGGCCGGCGCCGACGATGTCGGCGTTGGTGTCTGGGCTCCCTGTGCACAACCGCTAAGTAGCAGCCCAGTGCCGACCGCTAGACCCGTCTTGATGGTACGATGCAGAAACGTTCTGCGACTGACCATGCTCAGACCTCCTCGGAGCCCGTAGCTCCATTAGACTGCATCTACAGATGGCCGTCCTTCGTCAGCTGACCATTGTCACCTGATGCTCGCCAAACCTGGATAACCGCCCTCCTCTCTGTGCCCATCCTTGGCCGCTCGCTGTGTCCGGATACTCGAAGACACCCGCCTTCGTCTAAACATACGACGGTACTAGGCGACGTACAACCGGCGAGGTCCCAGAAAGATGCCAAGGAAGTCTCATCCGGTTGATCGATGCCTGGGTGCCCAAACCAGTGCAGCCTTCCATGTCTAGGAGGTCGGGGCGCGAACGTTCGCTGCATTCTCGGTCTCGAGCGCCTGGTTGTGCGGGGGGCTGAGCGACGACAGCAGGGCATCGAGGACGGACAGTATCTCCTCCATGTGCAGGCCATCGGCCTTCGTCAGGGACACCCGCCCATCCAATGGAAAGGGACCAGACAATTGCTCTTGACCCGAAACCACGACGACGGGTACCCCTGACAGGTTCGGGGAAGCACGCATTGCCGCTAACACCTCGGGGCCGCCGAGGCCCGGCATTACGAAGTCGAGGAGCACGAGGTCCGGTTTCGTGTCGCGCATCACGCCCAGCGCCTCTTGGCCGGAACTGGCGACGAGTATGCGGTACCGCGAGGGCTCCCTGGGATCTCTCAGCATACGTGCCACCAGGCGCGTGAAGCGTCTATCGTCGTCGACCAGGAGCACCGTGCCTACCGCGCCGCTGACCTTCCCTATGGCGGCCAGAAGGTCGCTGCGCTGGATAGGCTTCAACAGGTAGGCGACAACGCCATAAAGGGATGCCAGGTGTGAACGAAGCGGCAGAGGTAGGCGGAGAACAGGCATTGGCAGGCAATCAAGGGCCGGATCTGGCGATCCATCCATGTCATGGAGGATGGCAGAGGCATACACCTCCTTGGCGAGCCTCACGGCCTCGTTGCCATCTCTGGCCACCAGCACCCGACACCCCCTTAGGTGGTGTTCGAGAAAGCGGGCAAGCTGTTGATCATCGTGCGCCAGAACCAGCGTCCGGTCAGGGGAGCGAACCTCGGGCCGGGACCAACACAACCTGGCGTCCGCTTGACCTGGGGCAGCATCTTCGGCCCCCACCGGGAGTGAGAACCAGAAGGTGGTACCGTTGTGGTGGGAGCTCTCAACGCCTATCTGGCCCCCGTGAAGTTCTATCAGGCGCTTGCTGATTGGCAGACCAAGGCCAAAGCCACCCAGGTCCGAGTCGCGGGCCTGACGTACGGGGCTGGAATGTTCGAATTCGTCGAAGACTCCCGCCAGCTTGTCCGGCGGGATGCCGATGCCCGTGTCCTTGACCCTGACCACGACGCAGCCCACGTCGGAAGCGACCGTCAGGTCGATGCCCCCTGATTCGGTGAAGCGGGCGGCATTGGTCAGCAGGTTGAGCAGTACCTGGCGAACTCGTAGACGGTCCGCGCGCAGTATGGGAAGACCCGACTCCATGCTCGTGCGAAGCCACAGACCCTTCGCCTCGACGTACTCTTGCACCACCCCGCACGCCTCCCGAACAACCTCGTCAACGCGCATCGGCTCTGGCGCCAAGGCCAGACGTCCTATTCCGACCCGGGCGAGGTCCAGCACATCCTCGGTGAGCGCCTGCAGATGCTGCGCACTGCGGTAAATCGCGTTCACGTCTCCCCTGTACGGAACGGGCAACGGCACATCGTAGCTCTCGGGCGACGTCAGTATCATTTCGCTAAAGCCGACGATGAGGTTCAGAGGCGTGCGAAGTTCGTGGCTGATGCTATTGGCGAACTCGGACTTCTCGCGCTCCGCTCTTTCGGCCGCTTGGCGAGCCAGGTGTAGCGCAGCGTTGACCCTCTCGAGCCGATAGTAGGCGATGTCGAGTTGCTTTAGGGCTCTGACCAGATCGGCCCGGTGCTTCCGTGCCTCCTGCGCCTTCTGTAACGCCTGCTCGTAGCTGTGCAGCGACCATTCGGCGGCCATGACCATGCTTCGGCGGAGGGTTGATGCGACCAGGAGGGTCACAACCATCCCCAGAACCAGGCCGACTAGCTCCCGTGGCT
Organism: Chloroflexota bacterium; assembly: GCA_021847625.1. Next base: position 6,017 of record JAJZQK010000036.1, on the reverse strand, counting down.
CGAGAAAAGCGAACGTGCTGGTTGCCTGCAGCAGGCCGAGCCCCCCGATGGACACTACGCCGACCAGAATTCCCGCGGAAGGGTTCAACAATACGACCCCGGAGAGCGCCAGGGGAGGATAGAGGAAGATGACGGCCGGCGCCCGGAGGAGCCAAGCCGTGCCTGAGACGGCAACGGTGGCGGAGGCGAGGAAGTACCAGATTGCCAGTCGCGGGTGGCGCCCGTGCAGATGGTGCGAGATCCAGAGCACGCTTACGGCCATTGGCACGATAAGCCAGACTCTGAACGCCAACTCCTGTGGCCCTAGAATGCTCGCCGTGAAGTGCCAAGCCAGGTAGGCGAGCGTGATGCCTGCGAGCAGGTATCCAAAGGCTTCGTCTCGCAGCGTGGCCACGGTGCCGGAGGCCTCACGGTCAGTTGTCTTCCACGCCAAGAAACCGCTATGCATAGTCCTCACCCTTCGGAGTCTCCCTCTTGGATCTGGCAAGCGACTCACATGCCCTGCCCCACTGGGCAAGAAGGATGACTACTGGAATTGCCGCAAAGCAGCCAGAAGTTGACCCTGGGCAACTGGCTTCTTGAGGTAGAGAGCCGCCCCCAGGGAGGTAGCAAGTTCAGGACGTTCCAGTACCGAGCAGATGACCACGGGGATGCTCGCCGTGTCCGCGTTCTCCTTCAACGACAACAGTATGTCCCAGCCATCCCGCCCAGGCATGAGTACATCGAGTACAATCGCCTGCGGGCGCCTTTCCTCGATGAGCATCTGGGCAAGATCAGGCTCGGCGGTCCCAAGCACCTCCCAACCGCTGCCAGAGAGGTAACGTTCAACAAGTCTAATGAAGTCGGCATTGTTATCTACGACGAGCAGAACCCAGTCCCGCCTAGCCGGGAAGGACAGTCGGATGGGTCTGGGCTCGATAGAGGGCAGGGTCTGCGGATAGGCAAGGCTTGCACCCACCGCCTCTGCGAACAAACGGATCTCGTCCACCTCCCGCGGATTGGGCGGACTCACGGCCACCGACTCACCGCCCACAGACAACTCCGCTTCGTGGTTCCGGTAGGTCAGACTGATCCTGATCTGACCTGGTTCAGATTCATCGATCACGTGTGTCAGCAGCGCCAGTATGGCCTGCCGAATAGCCACTCGCTCACCAGCGATAGGCAGGGCGGCGTTCGAAACCTCAAGGCGCAGATCAATTCCCCTCCGCCAGCAAAGAGGCTCGACAAGGTGCTGTACCTCGCAGAGCATGTTGCCCAGGTCAATCTTCTCGATGCTCCCCCTCTGAATGAGGGTGTCTACCTCCTGTTTGGCCAGGTTCGCTTCCACGGCCGGGGCCGGCGCTGCCGTATTGGCCCAGATAGCGGTCACTTGCCAGGAATCCCACAGAACGGAGGCAACGGCCTGCAGGGCACGGTGGTGCTCACGATGATACTGGCTCCGGCTCAAATGGGCCTCGCCAATCGCGTCCGAAACCTCACGCCCGTCTATGTACCTCAACTCCATTATGCGATAGGCACGCCAAGCGCGTGGCGAAGATTCCACCGTGGGGGTGGGCGCAAGGGTTTCGATGGCGTCGAGGAGTGCCTGCCGCAGAACCCGCCCGCGGGCAATCGGTTCGGACTCGCCACCTACAGAGAATGCTAGGAGAGGGTGGGTTTGCAGATGGGCCCAGTCGTACATGTGGAGGAGGGCGTCGCGGACCATCTCCGTGAATTCGTCAGGAGGGCCGCTCGCTGTATCTTCGAGCAGATGTCCCATCTAGCACCCCTAGGCTACGAACTGGTCGCGAGAACCAAATTGGTAGATCTGCTGGCCAATGGGTCTACTGGCGACCCAAAAGCCCCGTGCGGAGATTGCCTTTATCGGCCCCAGGACACAACCCTATATAAGCACAAAATCGACAGGTAATCAACGATGAGCGGTTCGGTCTGCATACCACGTTAGCCCGTCTCAGTCTTTGGATTCCCATCACGCGAGGTCCGCGGTAGAATAACGGTATAGCACCCACCGAGGGTGGGCGAGACTGTGAGGCCGAGGCACAGTGCCCTTCCCAGTCGCTGGCTTGGCTGGTAGAATCTGCACGAGGCCCACGAGCGACATGAACCAACGGCCACGCTGACGGTGTCGGTGACTGCCATACGGCTTCTTGCTGTAACGCCAAGCGAGTTAGCTGTTGACTTCTCGTTCAATGTTGTTAAACTTGGGGGTGCTGGAGTAGCCTCTCATGGCGCCTCTGGTTGGTGCTGGGCCATGCCGATGTGCCTGTCGGCATGGCAACCACGGCGTTAGGGAGCCCTCAGATTGACGATACCCCAAACGAAACCGATCTACACGAGCAAAATAGTCCGACGTTATGCTTGCTGCACGGTCGGATGTTGGAGTAATCAATCTGCCGCTCTACCGTCATTCCCGCGGAAGCGGGAATCCATCCAGTGCGTGGCCGGAGGGCGAACGCCGTTCGCCCCTACAGATAACGTTGGATCCCCGCTTGCGCGGGGATGACAGGGATGCCGGCAGAGGCTTCGTTGGCCCTCCCGGTAGCGAGCACCCGGGCAGCAACAACTACGTCGGACTATTTAGTAGGCTCCTCTGGCCCGCAACACGACCATCACCGTGCGTACGAGGATTTCCAGGTCCAGCCAAATGCTGTAGTTGCGGATGTACTGCATGCTCAGGCGCACCCGCTCTTCGTAAGGAATGTCGCTGCGACCGTGGACCTGCCAAGGGCCGGTGATGCCTGGCTTGACGGTGAGTAGGTTTAGGCGCCACTTTCCGTAACGGAACGCCTCCTCCGGGGCGATCATGCGGGGCCCCACCAGGCTCATCTCGCCTCCTAGAACGTTGACTAGCTGAGGCAGCTCATCCAGGCTCGTGCGGCGGAGGATACGGCCAAGTCGGGTGACCCGGGGGTCCACCCTGAGCTTGTAGCCTTCCTCGAAGGCCTTCCTCAGCACCTCGTCGGCAGCCAGGAGAGCGTCTGCATCCGCGACCATCGTGCGGAACTTGAGGGCGTTGAAGTACTTGCCTCCCCGACCCAGTGCGCGACGGCGATGAAAGAGCGGTCCTGGCGAGTCTATCTTGACGAGAATGGCAACGATTAGCATCACGGGGCTCAGGGCGACAAGACCGAGGAAGGCGCCGGTGTAGTCGAGCAGTGCCTTCAAGACCGCGTCGAGGCCGGTTATGCGCACGCGCTGTGGGGTCATCAGGGGCACACAACTGATCTCCTGCACGCGCACACCCGTGGTGAGGATCTCGAAGAGACCCGAGGACATTCTGATCTCGACCCCTTCCCTCGGCCCGAAGGTCCGATAGAGGTCTAGGAGCTCATCCCGGCTTAGGGCTGTCGTGGCAACGACGATCTCCCCGATGCTGAGTTCGTTAACCAGATGCTCGAGGTCGGCCACGGTTCCCAGAACCGGCACGGTGTCTGGGGTCTCCAACTCGCCGGCCGAGGCGCTGCCAACCAGGCCCAGGATTCTCGTGCCAGAGGAAGCATCCGTCGACAGCTGTTCGGCAAGAGCCCGTGCCTCTTCGTTTGTCCCCACGATCAGGGCGCATGTCACCAAGAGCCCTCGTCGGCGCAGCCAACGGATTGCCCGCCTTACTAAGAAACGTTCGACGGCGACCATAACAATGGCCAGCCCCCACACAAGCAACAGCCATCCCCGAGAGATCAAGAGGGTAACGTCCAGGAAGCTGACAACGATGACCGCGAGCATCCCCGCCGTGCAGGCGTTGAGCAAGCGCAGGTACTCCTGAAAGCCTGCGAACAGATAACGCTGGTCGTACAGTCGGTAGAGGGCGAAGATTGCCAGCCAGACGGGCACTGCCCAATAGGTCACCGATGAGTAGAAGTCGAGGCTATGTGCCGGCGTCTCCAGCAGGGGGAGACCCGTCTTGAAGCGGATTAGATAGGCGAGCGCAAAAGCCAAGCCAACGGCGAGCGCATCCACGGCCACAAGGCCAGGGGTGAGAAGACGCCACGCCAGGTCCGCCTGCCGGGTGGCCCCTCTGACAGCGCCGGGAATGACCGGGCTAGCGGCAGTCTCTTGGACGCTCAAGCCAGCCTCCGTTGTTCTCTTCGCAGTACATTTCCCAAGATAACGACATGCTTACGCCCATCTCATCTGCCCATCACCCTCGTGCCCAGGTTAGATGCCGTATCCCCACCTCAAGGGCCGACCTTAACGTGCCGGGCGTGGCTAGCATCTGGAGGTAGGTCAGGGCCGGGCCGGGCCGCAACGCCCACTCGCGGAAGGCGCGCTTCTGCCAGCGCTCGAGGTCCTCTGCCTTGAGGCGCGGATAATCGAGGACCGTGGACTCGTCCATATCCACCTCTTCCCAGCAGGTGCCAGGTCGGAACCAGCCGTTCTCCAGCACCTCGAAGAAGAAGGGGGTGCCCGGGTAAGGTGCGGCGATGTGGAAGAGGGCGAGATCCAAAGGGAGCCTCTTGGCGAAATCAATGGTCTGTCTGATCGTTTCCTCGGTTTCGCCCGGCAGGCCGATGATGAAGTAGCCCCAGTTCTTGATGCCGGCGGCCTTGGCCCAGCGTAGGGCCCGCTTGACCTTCTCGGGATCAGTTCCCTTGCGAGCTCGTCCGAGGACCTCCCGGCTAGCTGACTCAATGCCCCAGGACATGAACCAACAGCCAGCCCTCGCCATTAGCCGCAGCATCTCCTCGTCGACAAAGTCCACGCGGCTGTTGCAGGTCCAGCGCACCTTTGGACCCTCGTTGATCAACAATTCGCACAGCCCGACCACCTGCTCCCGGCTGACAGTGAATAGATCCGCGTACATGTTGACGTTGTGTATGCCTAGCTTGTCTAGTTGCCAAAGCTCATCCTGGATACTGCGAGGTGAGCGCAGACGAATAGACGACTGGTAACTGACGTGCTTGATGCAGAACCGGCAACCACCCGGGCAGCCGCGGCTTGTCACGACGAAGGCATAGGGCCCCCTGACCAGAGGGATGGTGTACTTTTGCAGGGGCAGTAGGTCGTGCCTGGGCAACGGCAGGTCGTCGAGGTTCTCGATGAAGGGGCGGTCTGGGTTCGCTACCACCTCTTCGCCCCGGCGCCAGACCAGGCCACTGATGGTAGAGAGGTCTGGACTATGACCATCGCCCTCTGGCCACCTAGCCAGGCACTCCACTAGCTCCTTGAACGTACATTCGGGCTCGCCTCTGATGGCGAAGTCGAGGCAGGGAAATGGCTCCATGGTCTCCCGGGGCATCGGCGTCACGTGCGTGCCGAAGGCGATGGTGTGGGCGCCGAGGCTCTTGGCCAGGAAGACGCCGTACATATCGTTCGTCAGCGTAGGCGCGGTGACCTGTGTAACATAGAAGCGCGGGCGGCGGTCGCGCAGTATCTTCTCGAACGCGGGCCAACTCATGCGGGTGGCGATGGCGTCGACCACCTCCACGGAGAACCGCGGGTAGGCCATCGCCGCCAGCTGGGCGAGCGAGACCTGGGGCCAGATCATGTTCTCGCGCGAACGGCGGCCGACCCTGTGCTGGCTGCGGATCCAGATCGCTCCATCTGGGGACGGAGGGTTCACCAACAGCACATCTACCTTGCTGGTCTCGCGCTGCCGTGCCGCCCGCACCGCCGGTCCGGCGTCGGGGTAGTTGGCCGTCGCTATCCTTGATAGTGAACGGACACCCAAATTGGGGTGGATAGCGCCGGCGGGCGTTTCCCTGACCGTGTCCTCTAGCTGTTGCACCGCCGTAGTGTTACCCTCTTGGTGGTCTGCCGCCCACTCAGCCAAAATAGACCTGCTCGCTGCCGACGCGTCCCACCTTGGTGCCGATCTTCTGCGTGGTGATCTCCTCCGCCGCGCAGAAGCCCATCTCGATGGCATGGTCCTGGTTGATGTAGCGGAAGAGGCCCTGGCGCCCGCAGACGACGAGGTTCGCGAAGTCGGCCAGGTGGTAGGCCAGCCTGCCCAGGTTTACCTCGAACTTCAGGTCATAGGTCGGATACGCGTGCAAGGAGCGGGCAAAGAAATGGAGATC
>JAJZQK010000035.1 GCA_021847625.1 Chloroflexota bacterium | reverse complement strand
ATCGGCGGCCACGTTGAGCCCCACGTGCTTCATCGACGCCAGCGCCCGCACCCCACCGAGGGCGGCGCCCAAGGCGACGTCCATCGCCACCTTCTCGTTGGGCGACCACTCGGCGTAGACGTCCTCCAACTGGGCGATGTTCTCCAGAATCTCCGTGCTCGGCGTGCCCGGGTAGGCCGCCGCGACGGCCAGGCCGCCGTAATAGGCCCCGAGGGCGATGGCCTCGTTGCCGGAAAGAAGTTGCTTCATACCCTTGCTACCCCTGTCGTTCTCCCTAGGTAGGCGTGCCGGACGCGCTCGCTGGCCAGCAGTTCCTTGCCCAGGCCCTCCAGCGCGATGCGCCCCTGCTCCATAACATACCCGCGGTCGGCCACCTTCAAGGCGGCCACCGCGTCCTGCTCCACGAGCAGGATCGTCAGGCCCGCCTCGCGCAGGCGGCCGACGAGGGTTATTATCTCACGCACTATCTGCGGCGCCAACCCGATGGACGGCTCGTCCAGCAGCAGCATCCGCGGCGACGACATCAACGCCCGCCCGATCGCCAGCATCTGCTGCTCGCCGCCGGAGAGGCTGCCCGAGCGCTGCTCGCGCCTCTCCCACAGCACCGGGAAGAGGTCGAACACCCGGGCCAGGTTCTTCGCCACCTCGGTTTGGCGCCTGAAGCTGGCCAAGTGGCCCAGCAGGCTACGCCAGCGGCCGGAACAGTGGGTGTAGGCGCCGAGGAGCAGGTTGTCCTCCACGCTCATCGTGCTGAACAGCTGCCGTCCCTCCGGGACGTAGCCTAGCCCCCGGCGCACGATGTTATGGGGCTGGCGACCCGTGATCTCCTCGCCGTTGAGGACGATGCGCCCCGCGCCGACGGGCACGATGCCCGCCACGGCGTTGAGCAGCGAGGTCTTGCCGGCGCCGTTAGCACCGATCAGAGCCACGATCTCCCCCGCGGCAACCGTCAGATTGACGTCGCGGACCGCCCGTACCCGTCCGTAGTATATCGATACGTTTTCCAATGAGAGCATGCGCTGCCCCTTGACTTAACCTCTCCCCGAGAGGTGTAGTTCCGCCCTCTATCTCCCCGTAGCGGCGACCCGTCTCCCTGGGCTGCGCCCAGGGACCGAGGTCTGGCCGCCACGGCCGGCAGACAAGGTCCCTGGGGCCGCGGGCCCGAGGGAGACGCCGCCCGCTACGTCTGCGGTACAGTCCACAGGCCCCTCTCGCAGTCACAGAGTTGGGAGAGGGAAGGGGTGAGGGTCCTTGGGAGGTTAGCCTCACCCCCTGCCTCCCCCGGGAAGGGAGGGTGTTGGTTTCCTTATGGTTCGTCGCCCAGATAGGCGGCGATGACCCGCTCGTCGCGCTGCACCTCGGCAGGGGTGCCCTCGGCGATCTTGATCCCGTAGTCGAGCACGACCACCCAGTCGGCCACCCGCATCACCAAGTCCATGTCGTGCTCGACCAGGAGGACGGTGATGCCCAGTTCCTTGATGCGCACAATCAGCTCGGCCAGGCCGGCCTTCTCGATGCCGTTCAGCCCGGCCCCCGGCTCGTCAAGCAGCAGAAGCCGGGGCTCCGTGGCCAGGGCCCGGGCGATGGCCAGCAAGCGCTGCTGTCCGAAAGGCAGGCCGCTCGCCTTGTCGTTCGCCTTGCTTCCCAGCCCCACCAGGTTCAGATAGCCCAGCGCCTTGCGCCGAATCTCCTCTTCCTCGCGGCGGGCGCTCGGCAGCCGCAGCGCCGCCGCCAGCACGCCGCTGCGGCTGCGCGTATGCCGGCCGACCATCACGTTTTCCAAGATGCGCATGTTGTGGAAAAGGTCGACACCCTGGAAGGTGCGTGCTACCCCCGTCGCCGCCCGGGCGTGCGGCGGCATGCCGTTGAGCGCCCGGCCCTCAAGACGAATCTCCCCCGAAGTGGGATGCAAGACGCCGGCGATGAGGTTGAACATCGTCGTCTTGCCGGCCCCGTTGGGGCCGATGACGGCCGTGATCTTGGCCAGCTCGACGTCCGTGTCGACGTCCTTCAGCGCCACCAGGCCGCCAAACTCCTTGCGCAGGCCCCGGGTTTGCAGAATCATATCCGTCGTTCTCATCGGCGTGCCGTCCTTCGTTCATAGAGGTCGAGCAGGCCGCGGGTGAGCCCCTGGGGCATGAAGATCATCACGACTATCAGGATGCCCCCGAAGACGATGACGTCCAGGTCGCCGAAGGGATGCAGCACCTCGCTCAGCATCGTCAGCGTGGTGGTACCGAAGATGGCGCCCCAGATGCTGGCCAGCCCGCCTATCACAACCATCACGACCAGGCGCACGGAGAACATGAAGCCGAAGGGCTGCGGGCTGATGAACGCGGTGTAGTGGGCGTACAGCGCCCCGGCCAGCCCCGCGTAGACCGCGCTCAGCACGAAAACCGTGACTTTGTAGCGGGTCACGTCGACGCCCAGCGACCTCGCCGCCGCCTCGCTGTCGTGGATGGCCCGCAAGGCCCGGCCCGGGCGCGAGTTGACGAGGTTCTGGGAGAAAAGCAAAACGCCGATGGTGAAGGCCCACACCAGGTAGTAGAACTTGCGGTCCGTATCGAAAGCGAAGTCCCCGATAGCCAGGGAAGGTATGCCCGCGAGGCCCGAGGGACCGCCCGTGTAGTCCTTCAGCTCGACGAACAGGATGTAGGCGATTACGCCCAGCCCGAGGGTGGCCATCGCCAGGTAGTTGCCGCGCAGCTTGAAGATGGGCCAACCGGCTATATAGGCCAGCGAGCCGCAGACGACGCAGGCGGCGAGGACGCCGAGCCATGGTGAGACGCCGTAGGTGGCGCTCAAGATGCCCGAGGTGAAGGCGCCCAGGCCGTAGAAGGCCGCCTGGCCCAAGGAAACCTGGCCCGCGTAGCCCATCAGCAGCCCTAGCCCCACGGCGACGATCGTGTGGATGCCGATGACGATCAGCAGGCTCGTGATGTAGGCGTTGGTCAGCCAGGGCAGGGCCACCAGCGCGACCAACAAAGCCAGGAAGAGGAGTCGACGCCCGGTGTTGCGTGGTTTCTCTAGCATCGCTACTCCTCTCTCGCCGAGCCCCAGGCCCGGGCAAACAGGGCAATGAACAACACGCCCAAGGCGATGGCGTCCTTGTAGGCGGAGCTGATGTAGCCCGCCCCCAGGGCCTCCAACACGCCGAGGGCCAGGCCCCCCGCCACGGCGCCCAGCTGGCTCTCGAAACCGCCCAGGGCGGCCGCCGCGAAGCCCTTGAGCCCGAGCATGGTGCCGACGTCGTATGAGGTCATCGTCAGGGGGGCAATGACGATGCCGCCCACCGCGCCAAGGCCAGCGCTGAGGGCGAAGGAGACCGTCGACATCACCCGGGCATCGATGCCGACGATGGCCGCCCCCCGCCGGTTGACGGCGCAGGCCCGCAGCGCCTTGCCCAGCATCGTGCGGGTGAGCACGAGGTGGAACAGGAGCATCGCCGCCAGCGTCGTCCCCAACACCCAGATCGTCTGCGGCAGCACGGTGGCCCCGCCGAGATAGATAGGCGTCTCGCCGGAGAAGGCCGGCAGCGCCACGGCGTCCTTGCCCCACAGGTGCCCGCCGAGCCCGCGGATGAAGATGGAGGCGCCGATGGTGATGATGATCAGGCTCACCACCGGCGCGTTGCGGGCCGGCCGGATCGCCAGACGGTCCAGGGCCAGCCCGGCCAGCGCCGTCACGGCGATCGCGATAACGAACGCCGCGACGAGCGGCAGGCCAGCCTGCCCGTAGAGCCAGAAGCTCAGCATCCCGCCCAGCATCACGAACTCGCCCTGCGCGAAGTTTATGATGCCGGTCACGTTGTAAATGATCGTGAAGCCCAGGGCCACGACGGCGTAGATCGCGCCGAGCGTGACGCCGGACACCAGAAACTGAGCTACCTGGTCGAACACACTACTTTTCCCAGGTCCACTTGCCGTCGACGATCTTGACCATCACGAAGCTGCCCTCGCCGAGGCCGTTGTGCTCCTGGGCCGACATGTGGAAGACGCCGCCGGTGCCGACGAAGCCGTCGACCTTCTCCAGCTCGTCCCGGATCTTGGCGCTCGTGTCGGCGCCGTTCTTGATGGCCTGGGCGACCATGCTCAAGGCGTCGTAGGCGTGCCCGCCGAACGTGTCCGCGCCCTTGCCGTACTTGGCCTGGAATTCCTTGGCGTAGGACTGCAGGACGGCCTTCTGGGGGTCGGAATCGGGCAGGTCGTTGGCGACGAGCAGCTTACCGGCCGGGAACACCACGCCATTGGCCGCGTCACCGGCCAGCTCGATGAACTTCTGGTTGGCGATGCCGTGGCTGTTGATGATCGGCAGCGTGATCCCCAGCTGCTTGGCGTTCTTGGCGATGATCGCCGGCCCCGGATTGGTGCCCCAGACGACGATGGCCTGAGCGTCGGTGCCGCGGATCTTGGTCAGCTGCACCGTCATGTCGGTGTCCTGGTCGCCGAACGTCTCCGCCGTCACGATTTGGATGCCGGCGTCAGGCGCGGCCTTTTCCAGGGCGGCCTTGCCGGTGGTGCCGAAACCACCCGCCGCCGTGAGAAGGGCGATCTTGGTCTGGCCCTTGGCCTTGAGGTAATTGTAGATCTCGCCCACCGCCAGGGAGTCGCTCTGGGGCGTCTTGAAGACCCAGGGCTTGACCGGCTGGACGATCTGGGCGCTAGCCGCGCAGGACACGAGCGGAATCTGCGCCTTCTGAACCGTGTCCACGAGGGCCATGCTCTCGCCGGTGGAGCTGGGGCCGATGATGGCGAGGACCTTGTCCTGCTCGATGAGGCGCTTGGCCAGCGTTACGGCCTTGGTCTCGTCGCTCTCCGTATCATAGACGACGACCTTAACATCCCGGCCATTGATACCGCCGTTGGCGTTGATCTACTCCTCCAGCATGAGAGCCGTCTCTTTCTCGGGAGTGCCGAGGGGCGAGTTGAAGCCGGTAACCGCGAAGAGGGCGCCGATCTTGTACGGCTCAGACGCGTTGCCGCTGCTGCTGCAGCTCACCGCGAAGGGGAGCAACAACAGAGCGGCGATGAGAATGGAGATCAGACGATGCGAACGTAGCATGGATTCCATTGGCTTCCTTCTCCTCTACCAGAATTATGACAACCTTCGGCGACAGATCGGCTGGTAGAAACGAGAGGGCCGCGGGGTTGTGCCTATCCCGCGGCCCTTGTGACTGATCCTACGCTGGATCGCTTGAATCTACTTATCGCGATGAGACAGAAATGGCCGCAGGCTATCGCTGGTGCACGCCCCCGGCCTCTTGCTCTCCCCCTAGCTACACACGGCAGCTGGTACCGACGACCGAGGCGTGCCCACTAAATACGAAGGAATAATAGTAATACGATGGACCGGCGACTGGGTACGCCACTATTTGCTTTTGTCCTGTTTGTTTGCTTGCGGCGGAAACGCCACTGGCGCGTAAGATACCACACCGCCGGGCACCTGTCAACATCCTTTTCGGGCGGTTAGGTGAAGTGAAATTGGCCTCAGTATGCCGACGACGGGCGGCGACCGGAGGCGCCGCCGACGCGACCGCCAAACGTGGCGATTGCCAGCTGAGCGACGGCGATCACGGCCGCCAGCAAGAAATCTGACCCGGCGAGTACGACATCCGCGCTTGTGATCAAGATGGCGGCCGATACGCCCACGTTCAGGAGCCCCACCAGAGCGCCGTTGAAGAGACCCGACTCCCTGGCGATGCGCCCGGCCACGAAGCCGCCCAAGAACAGCGCGGTCGCGCTGGCGACGACGCCGAGCAGGACGTCCGCCGCCAAGGCCAGCGCGTCGGAAACGTCCGCCAGCGGCCCCATGACGATGCTAGCCATAAACACGATCGATAGCACCGCCGTGACATTGGCCGCGAAGCCTGCCAATATGCTCACAAGGTGCACGTGCAGCCCACCCGGAGCGGAACGAGACGAACGCGCCATAGCGCTACCTCCACCCCCCAAAGTCATGGCCTGGAGCCGGGCCGTGGCGACGGCCCTTGCGCCGCCCTCACCACGCGGCCCCCGGCCTCGTGAGCTCGCAAAGCGCGTGCCATGTTCCGACCGGCGGCCGCGGTAGCAGAATGGTGAGGGCGCGGAGAAGCGCCGCCGAATACTTCCCCGCGCCCTTGCCGGGCACCGCTGCCGGTCCCCTTGGCCGATAACCTAGTAATCGCCCTCACCGGGCTTGATGTAGCCGAAGGCCAGGAAGCCACCGTCCACGGGCAGCACCTGCCCCGTGACGAAGGCCGCCTCGTCGGAGGCTAGGAAGATGGCCGGCCCCACGAGGTCCTCCGGCGTGCCGAAGCGCCCCATCGGCGTGCGGGCGACGATGCCCTGCTCGTCGATCATACCCTGCGCCATCGCCTTCTTCGTCATCTCGCTCAAGATGTAACCGGGAGCGATGGCGTTGACCCTGACGCCACGGCGCGCCCACTCGGTCGCCAGCACGCGGGTCAGGCCCACGATGCCGGTCTTGGCCGAGCTATAGGGCACCCGTTCCGGCATGCCGACGTAGGAGGAGAGGGAGGCGATGTTGATGATGCTACCCGATTTCTGGCGCAGCATCACCCGGCCCGCCGCCTGCGCGCACAGAAAGGCGCCCGTGAGGTGGACGTCAATCACAGCCTTCCACGACTCGAAGGCCATCTCCTCGCTGGGGCCGCGAATCTGGATGCCGGCGTTGTTTACCAGGATATCGAGGCGGCCGAACCTGTCCTCAGTGCTCTTCGCCATGCGCTCGACGTCCTCCGGATTGGCGACGTCGACCCTCAGCGCCAGCACCTGCCCGCCCAGCCGACGAATCTCCTCCCCCGCCGCTGCCACCTGCTCCTCGTTCCGGCTCACGATCACGACGTCCGCGCCCTCCCGGGCGAAGCCTCTGGCGATGGCAAAGCCGATGCCTCTACTGCCGCCGGTGACGACGGCCACCTTACCCTTCAGGCGTCCGTACCCCTGCTGCGCGTCCAACTATGCTCCTCCTGTTCGGCGTTTTGGCGCATTCTAGCACACCGGCAGGCGGGCTACACGGTCTATGGGCGCATTTTGGGGACGATTTTGGGCCGCCCCCCCCGGCTGGCCGGGGGCCGGCACGACGTCCGGTCCCGGCTCCGGGAGTCGATGCCCGCGGGGACTACCCCCCTTACCGGGCGGCCGGACCGCCGCCAAACCGCTCCAGCCAGGGCCGCATCTTCGGCCATTCTTCTTCCTCGATCTGGGCGGCGATAAACAGGCCGCGCGGGGGCAGGCTCTCCATCAGCAGCGCGAACTCGTCCGCCGTCAGGCGTCCCTCCACCAGGAGGGGCTTGCGGGCGAGGATCTTCCGGAAGGTCGGCACCAGGTCGCGCACCGTCACCGGCGTCGAGCCCGTGTCGAGGGCCACCTCGATGGCCATTGGCACCTCCGGCTCCAGCAGGGCGTCGACGGTGTGCAGGAAGCCGGAATGGAGATGGATGACGGAGTAGTCGAACTGCCGGCAGATCTGCACGTCGTACGGCAGCACCAGGTCGCGGTACATCTCGGCCGAGATGATCGAGGACATGTCGCACTGCGTGCGCACGACCGTGCCCGGTCCCCAGATTCCGAACTGGCTGCAGTAGCCGCCGTGGAAGGGCGGGATGAGCGCCGTTTGCCCCTTGGCGACGGCGACGAAGACGTCGGCGGCCGCGGCCATCATCTCTCTGGCCTTGTCCGGGGTATCGTAAAGAGCCAGGCACATCGCCGCGTCGCCCACCGCCGCCCGGAAGAGGTCGATGGGGCCGCGCATCAGTGTGTGGCCCACCAGGTAGGAGCCGTCATTGCGCTGGACCAGGAGGCGGGTCAGGTCGAGCAGTTTGCGATACCACGGGTTATCCTCGCTGAAGTGGAAACCTTGCCAGCCGGCGAGGGCGTCCCCCGCGGACCCATCCAGGAAGGCCTCCGACCACATGCTGCCCGAGTTCTGGTCGGCCCAGATGGGGCAGCCGATGATCGCCTCCACCCAGGGGATGCGCTGGAAAGCCGAGCGTACGGAGAAAGAGCCGCCGAGGGAGAGGCGGCCCGCCTCGGCCCGCCGTGCCTCCAGATTGAGGAAGGTTTCCGGGTTCACCATCTCCGGCCGCAGCTCGATGTCGCCCTCGGAAACGGTGCCGTCGGCGAGGGGCAGACGTCTATGGACGAGGGGCTTGTAGCGCACGATCGTCACGAGGGGCCGGTCGACCTTCTCGCGATGCCAGAACGCGCGCTGCCGCTGTAGTAGTTCGGTCACGTCTTCTTGCATGAATGACTCCTGGACAATAGATCACGGTTGCTGTCCGGGCCAGTTTACCACAGCACGGGCGGGGGGAGAAGGAAAGGGCAGGCCGAGGGCGGATTCGGCTGCCCCCGGCCTGCCTGGTGAGAGGCGATCAGCCGGCCCCCTTGCGGGCGAGGGCCGTCTTCGTCGCCGAGTAGAGGCCGGCGGCGGCGAGGCCCGCGGCCAGCCCCTCGACCGCCGCCTCCAGGGGCGGCACGCCGAGGGCGTAGGCGGCGAGCAGATTCAGCGCCAGCGCCCAGGCGATGGCGACGAGGGGATAGCAGCGAGCCGGCAGCTCCGGCACCACCACCTTCACCGCCTCGGTGAGGGCGACGACGAACGGCACGCCCGCCAGGCCAACCAGATCCTTGAGCACGTTATCACCTCCTTTCATTCGTGGGGCAGGAAGCAGATCCACATCCTGCCCTCCCGCCAGCGCATCTCACAGCCGGCGAACTGCTGGACGGCGTAGCCGCCGCCCTCTCCCGGACCCGTCGCCCCCGGGCTCCCCGGCGCGACCAGCCTGTGCGGGCCCCGGGGCGCGCCGACCAACCCCGGCCGCAGGGTCTCCAGCCGGCGGTACCAGTCGTAGAAGGCCCACTTGACGGGGATGCCGTCGACCACCGTCTGGCGGGGCGGGGGCACGGCGGGCAATTCGAGGTCGCCCTGCCAGCGCGGCCAGTCCGCCCCCGGGCAGAGCGTCGGCATGAGGTCCTTGTGGCCGACGATCTCCAAGTGGCGGCCGAGCCGCTCGCGCAGGGCGGCGACGAGCCGGGCCGTCGCCTGGACCTGAGGGGTGGTCGGGCCGGAGAGCATCGGCAGGCAGACGGCGATGCCCAGGTCGTTGCCCTCCTTGCCGGCGTGCCAGGCGCGCACGGCCAGGTCGTGGCATTGCTCGATCTGGCCGTTCTGCCGGACCACGAAGTGATAGGCGACCTCTGGGAAGGGGTCGCCGTCCGCCTTCATCGTCTGGTAGGCGGCAATCTCCTGGGCCGAGGAGTCGCGATCGGCGGCGGAGTAATGGATCACGACCCAACGCACGGCGGCCAGCTCGCGCCGCGGGTAGCGCCCGGCGCCCGCCCGCAGGGGCAGGCCGTCGCGCAGGTCGACGACCCGGCAGTCGGGAATCGTAAGCAGCGGCTCATCTACGGCCATACGGCAGCCACCACCGCGGCCCGGGGGTCGCCGGGCCAGAATTCGAGGATGCCGACGTTGCGGCCGACGATCATCTCCACCGCCGGGATGGCCCGCGAGACGGGCACGACGATGGAGCCCTGCCGGCTGCCGGTGACGTGGACCTCCGCTTCGTAGCTGCCGGCGTTGAAAGACCGCAATTGACCGTGTTTTACGTCCATAGCGTTGTTCCTCCTTAGCTAATGCATTTGGCCAGAGAACGACCATCCACCTGTGAACCTGCCTGGCATTGGCTCGCCTGGTTCTTAGCCCCCTCGAAAGGGGCTTTGTTGGATTAGCCCGCTGCTTCAGCGGCGGGCGGGCGTCCCATACCTGCACCCTGGCCGGCCGCTGGCCGGCTCCCCTCACCCTTGCCCTCTCCCCAAAGGGGCGAGGGAAATGACGGGGCGGCAGGGGACAAGCCCCTGCCCTACAGGTTGATGGTCGTGCGAGGTAATACGCGTAGGGCAGGCCCTTGTGGCCTGCCGCCTGCCGGCGTCGAGCCGGCCCTCACCCTTCATCCCTTACGCCTGGCCATCCAGCCAGAGGGTTGTCTCGTAGATGCCCCGTTGGGCGTCGTAGGTGCCTTTGATCCTGTGGATGTGGCGCTGGGCGGCGACCAGGCCCAGCCAGTCGTCGGTCAGTTCCACGCAGTCGCCGAGCTCGGCGGCGACGTTGTAGGGTATGGTGACGGCCGTCCGCCTTCGCCGGTACTGATGGCCGAGCTGGTGCATCTCGGCGACCAGGGCGCAGTCGGCCACGCTCGCCAGCTCCGGGCGGTAGTGGAAGGCCGACACCTCCCGCTGGGCGGCCTGCATCGCCTCCAGGTCGAGCACCTCGCTCAGGCAGTCGTCGGAGGCGACGACGATGCGGTTGGGCGGCGCCGGGGGCGGGTCGTCGACGCTCTCCAGAATCGGCTGGCCGTCGCCGCCGATGTGATGGTGGTTGGCGGCCTGCCAGTTATCGACCGGGATGAACCACGGCCGCAGGGCGTCGAGCCCGCCCCGCCCCAGCTGCTGGCTCTGCACGGCCAGCCGGTTACCGGTGTCGGGCAGGTGTCGCCGCAGGGGCTCGGCGAGCGTATCGCCGTGGTCGGCCTTCAGCCGGGGCAGCAGGATGTCGATGGCCGCGTTCGGGTAGTTGTAGACCCCCGGCGTGACCGTCTTCATGACCTCGTCGAAGACCTGGAAGTACGAGTAGTTGTTCCAAGTAAAGGAGCTCGCTTGGGTCTGCGCTTCCAGATAGCCCCAGCAATCGGTGCACTCGACGACAAGCTCGGCCGTCCCTTGCTTCTGCCTCGGTTGGCGGCGAATCTGGCGTCGGTAGGCGCGCACAATCCACCAGTCGGCATCGTAGGCGTAGCCGAGGCTACCGTCCGCCAGCCTGTAGCCGGTGCCGAGGATCACCTGCGAGCCCGCGCGGATGGGCTCGTAGGCGTCGCCGGCCTGGCCGCAGTGCGCAAAGCGGCCGTCGTCGTCCAGGACCAGCGTCAGTTTGCCGGCCTTCAGTTCCTCGCGCTCCAGGGCGAAGCCCTTCACGAGGCCGCCGAGGGCCGCGGTGCCCCCGCCCGGGGGCGCGACGTAGGGACCGGACTGATAGGAGATGGTCGGCCCGACCAGGTAGTAGGCCCCGGCCGCGTAGAGCAGCGTGAGGTTGTAGGCCCCGTAGGAGGGGAAAGGCGGCGTCAGCCAGGGCGTCAGGTGGGTCCGGTCCATCGTCCAGCTGAACACGTGGCGCTGCGTGCCCAGCGTGACGTCGGTGATCGACCAGCCGTAGAGGATGCGGGTGAACGAATCCTGGGTGTGGATTTCCAGCGTGGGGTTGTCGAAGACGAACCCGGCCGCCTCGCCCGTGTAGTGCAGGGCAGCCATGGTGCCCCAGGCGCCGGTGAGGTCCGACCAGTAGAGCGAGTCGAGGAAGCCCGTGTTGTTCTCGGCGCTCGTCAGCAGCAGGTACACGAGGCGGGGATTCGTCGGCGTGCGGGCGGCGGCGAGGCCCCAGGGCACGCGGTGCCGGTCGACCTCGCCCACCGCGCCGTTGGCGGCGCCGTTCAAGAAGCGGTAGGCGATGACGTAGCCGTCGAAGCCGGTGGTGATGGTATCGTCGACGGCGACGAAGATCACGAAGCGGTCGTCGGTGGCGTGGGTCTGGATGCCGGCGATGGCGTTGACGGCCAGGTTACCGGCGAGGACGCAGACCTGGACGGGCGCCGCCCAGGTGTCGCCGTTGTCGGTGGAAAGACGGAAGGAGACGGTGTGAGTGTCGGCGTGGACCCAGGCGACGACGAGCTTGTTGGCGTCGGCGATGTAGGAGAACACCGTCACGCTCTGGGCGTCGACGCGCGCCCCGGCGGCGAGCTGGACCCAGCCGCTGGTGCTGCCGGCCAGGTTGTCGCGCGTGAACCAGACGATGCCGTCCGCCCCGACGATGGCACGGGCGAACCAGCCGCCGCCGCAGAGGCAGGCTTGATGAGGACCCTTCTCCGGCCCCGTGGCGCCGGTCTGCGTCCAGTTGAGCCGGTCGGCGATGGGCAGATGATCCTCGATCTTGAGGCTGATGGCCGGCTCGCGGCCGGTCTCGTTCTGGGCCGCCACGAGGGCGGCCGAAATGGCGCGCATTGGGGTACTCCTTTTCGGCTAAATAGTCCGGCGTTATGCTTGCTGCACGGCCGGCCGGTTCCGTCATTCCCGCGGAAGCGGGAATCCATCCAGTGCGCGGCCGGAGGGCGAACGCCGTTCGCCCCTACAGATAACGTTGGATCCCCGCTTGCGCGGGGATGACAGCTGGCGGCGCTGCACTGTGGGACAACGGTGCGCTGGATCCCCGCTTGCGCGGGGATGACAAGAGGCAAACAAG
>JAJZQK010000034.1 GCA_021847625.1 Chloroflexota bacterium | reverse complement strand
AGGGGCATGTTATGGGTATGATAAGGCGTCGCAGGATCGAGAACGACCGGGAACGCTGGTCCGACGTCGAGATGAAGACTTATCGGGCCCTGGGCGGGCCGCTCGGGTACAAGCATATCCTCATTGGGCCGGACGACGGGGCGGCGAACTTCGCCATGCGTATCTTCCAGATTCCCCCCGGCAAGCACTCCAAGGAAGAGGAGCACGCCCATGACCACGGCGTGTTCATCATGCAGGGCAAGGGCAGGGTGCTGCTGGGGGGAGAGATGTACGACATCGAAGCGGGCGACGCCGTGTGGGTCGAGCCGGACGAGCGGCATCGCTTCGACAACGTCGGCGAGGGCATGCTGCAGTTCCTCTGTGTGATCCCAGCTTGGGGCGAGCTCGACTCGACGAATCGCCCGCCGGCGCCCGGTGAGCAGAAGGAGCAATAGAGGGCCGGGGCGTCGTCGGTTGCGCCGGGGACCTGGCGTGGTGTAAAATCCACTGCGCAAGACGGCAGAGACGAGGATGGAGACCCAGTAGCGCCCACGGTGAGCCGCACAGAGAGCAGGCGGTTGGTGCAAGGCCTGTCGTGCCGCGGCCGCGAATTACCCTCCGGAGTTGCCGGCTGAAAGTGGCCTCGTCGGCCACGATTAGGCTCTGGCCGGGAGCGCCCGTTAGCGCGCGTGAGCGTTGCTCGGCAATCGGCAACGCCCAACGAGGTCGTCCTTGTTGAAGGGCGGCGAAGTGACGGTGGTACCGCGAAGGTGAATAACGACCTCTCGCCCGCACGGCGGACGAGAGGTTTTCGTATTGTATGGAGGTGGTCCCTTGCGATTCGGCATCTCGAAGGAGGTCTTCGACCTCTTCCCCGATTTCTGCGTCGGCGTCGTCGTGGCCGTGGGCCTGAACAACCGTGACGGCAGCGCCGCCGCGGAGTTGCAGCAGGCGGTCATGGAGGCCCGCGATTCCCTGGTGCACCTGCCCCTGGCGGACGATCCTTCCCAGAAGGCCTGGGCGGCCGCTTTCGCCCGCCTCGGCATCGACCACGAACGCTTCCCGAACGCGGCGGAAGCGCTGCTGCGGCGCGTCGGCGAGGGCGAGCAGATCCCTTCGATCAATCCGGCCGTCGACCTGGGCAACACGGTCAGCCTGCGCTACCGGCTGCCGGTGGGGGCCCATGACCTCGACCGCCTGCACGGCGACTTCGTCGTGCGCGTCAGCGGCGGGGGCGACGCCTTCACGCCGATGGGGGAGACGGAGAGCGAGCCGGTGCCGGCGGGCGAGGTGGTCTACGCCGACGCCGCCGAGGTGCGCACGCGCCGGTGGGTCTGGCGCCTGGGCGAGCGGGCGAAGGTCACGGCGGCCAGCCAGAACATCTTCTTCCCCATCGACGGCTTCGTCGGCGTAAACGACGAAGCGGTGCGGCAAGCGGCGGCCGATCTAGCCTCGCTCGTGGAGCAGCACCTGGGGGCCCAGGTGACGACGTTCTTCCTGGACCGGGCCAACCCGACGGTGGACCTGCCGGCGAGCGTGCGCCGTGAGCCGGATGCCGTCGAGAGACTGCTCACGCGCGGCGTGGCCGAGGCCATCCCCTTCGAGGACATGGAGCGCTACCTGCGGGCGGGGGGCAAGATTCGCATCTACATCGGCATCGACCCCACCAGCCGGGTGATCCACCTGGGCCACGCCGTGGCCCTGCGCAAGCTGCGCGAGTTCCAGCGGCTGGGCCACAAGGTCGTCTTCCTGATCGGTGACTTTACCGGCCGCATCGGCGACCCGACCGACAAGTCGGCCATGCGCGTCCAGCTCACGGCCGAGCAGGTGGTGGAGAACGCCACCTCCTACATCGAGCAGGCAGGCAAGATCCTGGACATCGATTCTCCGACTAACCCGATCGAGATACGCTACAACGGGGAATGGTGGGACAGCCTCACGGCCCGCGACATGATCGAGCTGGCGGCCAACTTCACTGTCCAGCAGATGATCCAGCGTGACATGTTCCAGCGCCGGCTGGAGGAGAACAAGCCGATCGGCTTGCACGAGTTCCTGTACCCGCTGCTGCAGGGCTACGATAGCGTGGCCCTGGACGTCAACGCCGAGATTGGCGGCACCGACCAGACGTTCAACATGCTGGCCGGGCGCACCCTGCTGCGCGCGCTCAAGGACAAGGAGAAGTTCGTCGTCTCCGTGCCTCTCCTCGAAGGCACGGACGGCCGCAAGATGAGCAAGAGCTTCGGCAACGTCATCGGCGTGGACGATCCGCCCTACGAGATGTACGGGCGGCTGATGTCGCTGAAGGACGAGCTGATCCCCCGCTACTTCGAGCTCTGCACCGACGTATCCGCCCTCGAACTGGCCCAGATCGAGCGCGAGCTGGCTGGTCAGACGGTGAACCCGATGGCGCTCAAGAAACGCCTGGCCCGCCACATCGTGGCCTTCTACCACAGCGCGGAGGCGGCACGGGAGGCCGAGGCCCGCTTCGAACGGGAGGTGCAGCAGGGCGAGCTGCCGGAGGAGATGCCGACGGTGAGCCTCTCCCATGGCGGCAGCTGGCCCGTCGTCGATCTGTTGTTGGCGCTCAACCTGGCCACGAGCAGGGGCGAGGCTCGGCGTCTGATTCAGCAAGGCAGCGTGCAGACGGACGGCGTGCGCGTGGAAGATCCGCGGGCGACCGTGGCGGTGAGCGACGGGATGGTGGTGCGCTCGCGGCGGCGGGACTTCGCGCGGGTAAGCCTGGGCTAGGCTGTTTGTTTCAGGACGCGGCACGACAATTGCCTATCTTCCGCACGGAACTGGTGATCAAGCATCATCTGTGGGGTGAAGCGATCTGTCTGTGTGGAGGGGCATGCAGCGTGCCGCCAGGACCTGGCTCGACGTCGCACGGCGGCACAGGGAACTGACCGAGCCGGCGCTGGTCGTCGGCTTCTTTGTGCTGGCCACCGCCGTGATGACCTATCCGGTGATCACGGGCGTCGGCCGCCTGGTGCCGGGCTGGCCGGGGGATTCGTACGAATTCCTGTGGAAGCTCTGGTACGTCCGGCACGCCCTGCTCGACGAGGGCAGGTTTCCGCTGGTGGTGCCGGAGATCTACTACCCCTTCGGGCTTAGCTTCGCCGGGACCGAGTTCACCCTGACGGCCACCCTGCTCGGCCTGCCCTTGAAAGTCGCATTCGGGGATCTGGTGAGCTACGACGTGCTGACGCTGGCCTCCTTCGTCCTCACGGGGGTGGGCGTGGCGCTGCTCGTGCGCACGCTGACCGGCAGCTGGGTGGCGGGGATTGTCGGCGGCCTGGCGTTCGCCTTCACGGACTACCGGCTGCAGCGCTTCGGGGGCCATCTGAACCTGATCCAGACGCAGTGGCCGGTTTTCGCTTTCTACTTCACCGAGCGCTGGTTGCAGACGAGATCAGTCCGGCACGCTCTCCTAGCCGGGGTGATGATCGCGCTCTCGGCCTTCGCCACGATTCAGTACGCTTTGGCGTTGGGCTTGTTATTGCCGCTGTACGTGCTGGTGCGCGGTTGGCCCTGGGGCCTGCGCCTGCGCGACGGGCGCACTTGGCACGGGCTCGCCCTCGGCGCCCTGGGCGTGTCGCTGACCCTGCCCCTGGTGGTGTTCCTCGTGGCCAGCGATGCAAATGGCCTGATGGAGCACCCCTTCGCCTCGGTCGATACCTTCTCGGCGACGATCACCGACCTGGTGGTGCCGATGCCGCACCACCCCCTGGCCAGCCTCTTCCCGGACCTTCGTCCGTATTTCGAGCGCTCCAATGCCGAGCGGTCGGCCTATCTAGGCACCGCCGCCCTGCTACTGGGGCTCTTCGGTTTCGCCGCTAACCGGCACAACCGAGCAGCCCAAGGCTTCGCCGTCGTGGGCCTGCTGGCGGCCTTGCTGGCGCTCGGGCCTACCGTGCATGGGCCGAATGGGCGCCTCTACGTGGACCTGCCGCCCGTGGTCGGCAACGCCCTCGTCCAGGCGGGCGTGGACGGGATGGTCGCGGACAGGCTGAGCCCCGACCTAGCCAAAGAGTTGCGAGAGGGGAAGGCGTTCGTGCCCGGGCCGGCCACGCTACTGGTGATGACGGACAAGCTGAACGGATTCCGCACCTGGGGCCGCTTTGCCGGGTTCGCCGCCTTCGCGGTGGCTGTGCTGGCGGGGTTCGGGACGGCCTCGCTGACGGAGGAAGTGCGGCGCCGTCGCGCCCCGGCCGGGCGGCCGAGCAGCCGGAACCTCGGCTTCGCCGTGGGAGCCGTGCTGGCGGCCCTGGTGCTGGTCGATCAAAGCTGGCTGCCCTTCCCCACCTTCGAGCTGAAGCCGCGGGCCGTCGACCTCTGGCTGGCCCAGCAGCCGGGGCAATTCGCGGTCATGCACTATCCGGTCAGCGCCGGCTACAACGGCATGGCCGACTACAGCACACGGGTCCACGGGAAGAGCATCACCTACGGCTACGCCACCTTTCCCCCGCTGGAGTACCGCTCTAAGGAAGAGACGCTGGGGAAGTTCCCCGACCAGGAAGCCCTCTCTCTGCTACGGGATTGGAACGTGCGCTACGTGCTGGTTACTCCCGATGCCTCCGACAAGGGGTGGGACGAGATGCGCGGCAAGATCGAGGCCTCGCCGTACCTCGAGTTCGCGACGGAGCAGGACGGTATCCTGGTCTATCGACTCGTCGGCCCCTAGACAGTCCGGCCTTATCCTTGCTGGCCGGCCGGCCGGTGAGATATTCCAGCCGCCGCGTTGGCGTCATTCCCGCGGAGGCGGGAATCCATCTGGTGCACGGCCGAACCGGGGACTGGATCCCCGCTTGCGCGGGGATGACAAGCGGAGAGGGTTGATGCTAACAGGACGGGTCACTGGATCCCCGCTTGCGTGGGGATGACAGGAGCGCCGGCAGAGGCTCCGTTGGCCGTTCCGGTAGCGAGCACCCGGGCAGCAACGGCTACTTCGGACTATCTAGCCCGCCGACCGTCAACCGCTCGAGTGCAGTCCTGGTCGCAGGTGGTCCTTGATCACGCGCGGGTCGGTTATCTTCAGTTCCTGGCGCAGCTGCAAGTAGCGGATGATGTTGCTGCGCGGCAAGAGGCCCACCAGACGTCCGCCTTCTAGCACCAACAGCTGGTTGAGGTCCCGCTCGGCCATCATGCGCAGGGCCGTGTCCAACTCGTCGTCGGGGTTGACGCTGAAGAGCGGAGGCCTGGTCATGATCCGCGCGACCGTCGTTTCCGGCCATTGTTCGGGGGTAAGCTCCTTGATGTCGGAGAGGCTGACGATGCCGATGAGGCGACCGCCGTCCAGCACCGGCATAGCGCGACGGCCCCGCCTGAGCAGGCACTCCCGCACGACCTGGTCGACGGGCGCCGTCGGCGAGACCGTCTCGGGATCGGGGTCGGCCAGGTCCGCCACCCGTACGCCAGCGAACCCTGCTCGACTGCGGACGCTGGCGCGGCTGCTCTCGGCGGCGCCGTTCAGGAACCAGCCCAAGAAGATGATCCAGAGGCCGCCGAAGAGGTCGCCCGTGAACATCTGCAGGACGCCATAGCCGATGAACAGGAAGGCCAGCAGGTGGCCGGCCCCGGCGGCGATATTGGTGGCCTTCTCCAGGCTGCCGGTGACGCCCCAAATGATGGCGCGAAAGACGCGCCCGCCGTCGAGGGGGAAGCCGGGCAGGAGGTTGAACCCCGCCAGCATGGCGTTGACCACGGCAAGGTAGAACAGTATGCTGCCCAGTGGGCCCAGCACGGTCCTGGTGGCCAACCAGACGGCCCCGCTCACCGCGGCGATGGCCGCGCTCGAGGCGGGGCCGACGATGCTGATGACGAACTCATCCCCCGCGCTCTTGGGCTCCGACTGGAGATTGCTCACGCCGCCGAAGATCAGGAGCGTGATGTCGTGCACCCGCAGTCCGCGAGAGCGAGCGACGAGCGAGTGGGCCAACTCGTGCAACAGGACCGAGCCGAAGAGCAGGAGGGCGGAAACGGCGCCCAGGATCCAGTAGGTCACCGTGGCCAGTCCGCCGACCTGGTGGGGGAAGAAGCCGACGGCCAGCGACCAGGTGATCAGCGCGAACGCGATCAGCCAAGTGTAATGAAGCCCGATATCGATGCCCGCGATCCGAGCCACGCGCACGGTGCCGTTCACCTCTGTTGCCTCCTTCGGGATGCCGTTAAGGACAGCCTTGCCGCCTGTTCGTCAACATAAAATTACCGCATCCGGCACCAGTTAGCAAGTTCGCCGTTGGCATGCGGTTAACACTGTGAGCAAGCGCTTGCGTCCTGTTACTTTCTTTCTTTTCTTTGCCGGCACCGAACGTGCATGGTATAATACCAGTGCTGGTATCTGTTGCGGAGGCTGTTGTCGTGGTTGGCATGGTGGCGGCCGGCAACACCTACTCAGAGGTTATGGAAGGCGAAGACGGTAAGCCTGGCGGGGCGAGGTTAGAAGACCCCGGCCCCGACCAGAAAGCACAACTTACAAACGCAAACAAGGGAAACTCAGGGACAATAGGCAAGTTGGCCATAGCTTCGTGCCAAGTGGTCGGGCTATGAACTAGACTTGTGCGTTGTCCTTTTTATTTGCTCGCTTGTGAACCCTTTGACCAAAAGGAGACTGACTCTTGCTTGATGCTCCCACTGACAGCGCGGCGGTGATTCTGGCCGCCGGGCAGGGCACGCGCATGAAGTCCAAATTGCAGAAGGTGCTGCACCCCGTGGCGGGTAAGCCAATGGTGGAGCACGTCCTGGAGGCCGTGGCCGAGGCCGGGGTCGCGGAGGCGGTGCTGGTGGTCGGCCGGGGCGCCGCCCAGGTGTACGAGCGGCTGGGCGACCGCGTGCGGTACGTCGAGCAGGGCGAGCAGCTAGGCACGGGTCACGCCGCGCTCCAGGCGCGCGCGACGCTCGCCGACCGGGCGGAGACGATCCTGGTTCTTTGCGGGGACACGCCCCTCATCCAGGCGGCGACGCTGCGGGCGCTGCTGGACGTGCACCGCTCGCGGCGGCCAGCCATCACGATGCTGACGGCGCGGGCGACCGACCCCACGGGTTACGGACGCATCGTGCGCGACGACCGGGGCCAGGTCCGCGGCATCGTGGAGGAGGCGTCGGCCAGCGTCGAGCAGAAGGCGATCGGCGAGGTCAACAGTGGCATCTACTGCTTCCGGGGCAGCTGGTTGTGGTCGCACTTGGACCGGCTGGAGGTCAGCCCCAAGGGCGAGTACTACTTGACCGATCTGGTGGGGATGGCGGCCGCGGAGGGCGAGCCGATCGAGGCGGTGGTCATCGCCGATCCCCTGGAGGCTGCCGGGATCAACGACCGTGTGCAGCTGGCCGAGGCCGAGCGCGTGATGCGCCGGCGGGTGCGCGAGAGGCTCATGCGGGCGGGGGTGACGATGATCGACCCGGCCACCTGCTACGTCGACGCTACGGTCGCCGTCGGGCGGGACACGGTCCTGCAGCCCAACACCACTCTGCGCGGGCTGACCGTGATCGGCGAGGACTGCGAAATCGGACCGGGGACGCTGATCGAAGACACGCGGGTCGGCGACCGCTGCCGGATCGTCGCCTCGGTGCTGGAGGGGGCGACGTTGGAGGACGACGTCGTCATGGGGCCGTTCTCCCGCCTACGGCCGGGCGCTCACCTGGCCAAGGGGGTCGAAATGGGCAATTTCGGGGAGGTCAAGAAGTCATACATCGGCCCCGGCACGAAGATGCACCATTTCAGCTACGTCGGCGATGCCACGTTTGGCGCCGACGTCAACATCGGCGCGGGGACAATCACCTGCAACTACGATAGCGAGACGAAGAAGAAGAACGAGACCGTCGTCGAGGACGAGGTCGGGCTGGGAAGCGACACCATGCTGGTCGCGCCGGTGCGCATAGGCGCCCGGTCGACGACCGGTGCCGGCTCGGTGGTGACGCATGACTTGCCGGCCGACAGCGTGGCCTACGGGGTGCCCGCCTCGGTAAAGAGAACCCGGGGCGCGGCCAATAAACCACCGGCCTAAGGAGGAGTTGATACTACTTGGATACCTATAGTACGATGGGGTGGATTGCCCTGGCTGTGTTTGCGCTGCTGAGCGCTTTCGGTGCAGCCGCGCAAGAGGCGATCACCCCCATCAACCAGATGCGCTTGCAGCGTCTCGAAGAGGCGGGTATGCAGCGCAGCAAGGCTATCGAGAAACTGCTGGAGCAGTCGGAAGTTATAGCCTCTACCCTGTTGCTCCTGAACATCTTGGCTCTTGCCGGCGCCACCGCGGCGGCCGTCGGTCTGGCGGTCTTCGTCTACGGCGGTGGCCCCTTCGTCGGCATCCTGCTGGGCCTCCTGCTGGTGGGGGGTCTCCTCTTCCTGCAGATGATGGGCAAGGCCCTCGCGGTGCGCAATCCGCGGCTCACGGCCCACGTGATGGAAGGGCCGGTCCACGTCGTCAAGGTGGTCCTTCTGCCCGGCGTCAGCGTGGTCAAATCGCTTGCCGATCGGCTGATGCGCCTTCTCGGCGTGCGGAACGGGCGGCCTGCTTTTATTCTGAACGAGGAGGCGCTGTACCTTCTCATCGGCGGCGATGCGGCAGAGGAAGGCGAAACCAGCGAAGAGCACGCGATGATTCACCGTATCGTCGAGCTGGAAGACAAGGCGGCGCGCGAGATCATGGTGCCGCGCATCGACGTCTTCGCGGCGGAGAAGGACACGCCGGTCGCCGAACTGCTGGGGAAGGTAGTGGAGATGGGCTACTCGCGCATACCCGTGTACGAGGAATCCATCGATAACGTCGTCGGGATCCTCTATGCCAAGGACCTTCTGGGATTGACGGAGGAGCAGCGGCGGACGGTGACGGTCGGCAAGCTGGTACGCCCGGCCTATTTCATCCCCGAGTCCAAGCGCATCGACGAGCTGCTCCACGACCTGAAAGAGGCCAACGTCCACATGGCGATCGTCGTGGACGAGTACGGCGGCACCGCCGGTTTGGTAACCATCGAAGACATGCTGGAGGAGATCGTCGGCGAGATCCGCGACGAATTCGACGCCAAGGAAGAGGAGCGCATCCAGGTCCTGGGCGAGCGTGAAGCGATATTCGACGCGGGCGTCAGCATCGACGACGTCAATCGGACGATGGGGCTGGAGCTGGAGGCGGAGGGCTACGATACCCTCGGCGGACTCGTCTATGACACCCTGGGCAAGATGCCCGAGCCGGGCGACCGATTCACGATCGACGGCGTGCTGGTGTCCGTGCTGTCCACGGAAGGGCGGCGGATTGGCAAGGTCAGAATGGAGGAGGCGCCCAAGCTGAATGCCGACGAATTGGCGGCCGATGGCGGCGGCTCGGCCTTCCATCGCGCCGAGTCGGTGGCGAGGAGCAATTGGTAGACCTGGCGGGTATCGACGTCGAACAGCTGGTCGCGGTGGCGAGAAGGGCGCGGGAGAACGCCTATGCGCCTTACTCCAAGTATAGGATAGGCGCGGCCCTTCTCGCCGTGTCCGGCGCCGTCCACGTGGGCTGCAACGTGGAGAACGCCTCCTACGGGGCGACCCTCTGCGCCGAGCGGGTGGCGGTCGCCTGCGCGGTGGCTGCCGGCGAGCGCTCCTTCCGCGCGCTCGCCGTGTTCGTAGGCGGGAACAGGCCGGCGATGCCCTGCGGGCTGTGCCGGCAGGTGCTGGCGGAGTTCGGCCTGGACACCCTGGTCATCGCCGCTTGCGCCGACGGGGAAAGGCAGGTCGTGACACTGGCCGAGCTACTCCCTCACCCATTCTCCCTGTAGAGGCTCCCCCAAGACACAATTTCTAATACCAATTCTGTCAGGCTCAGTCCCATTCCGGTCCATCCCCTACGTAGTGACGGCCGTCTCCATAAGTGACAGATACCCCCCAGTCTGCCAATGGCATAGACCCTGCGACCCTCTACCGACGAAGACGACGGGCGGCGTACTTGCCGTGAATCGGTCGATCCTTCTGTTTGCGGAAAGCGGAGCCTAGGGTAGGCATCGCAATCGCCGCCGGCTGCCAAGCCTCGGAAAGGCCATCGCGTTGGGGGACTTCTTCCGAAACCTCGTTTCTGCCCGCCAGTGGCGACGCTGGCTCGGCCGGCTTGTTGCCGCGCTGGGGACAGACCGCTGGGCGGAAGGAATACATCGGAGTCGGCGCTACAAGTGGTGGGTGCTGGGCGTCAACCAGATTGCCATCCTGATGGCGCTTTTGGACGCTAGCATCGTCAACATCGCCCTGCCGACGATCCTGGCCGAGCTCAACACCGACCTCGTCCTGGTGGAGTGGGTGGTAACGGGCTACCTGCTCGTCATCACGACGACCCTGCTCATCTTCGGCCGACTGGGCGATATGGTTGGCCGCAAGAAGGTCTTCACGGTCGGTTTTCTCGTGTTCACGCTGGGGTCTGGCTTGTCGGGCGCCTCCGCCAACGTCTGGGAGCTGATCGGGTTCCGGTTGCTGCAGGGCGTCGGGGCCGCGATGTTGCTGGCGAACAACGTCGCGATCATCACGGCCGTCTTCCCGCGCCAGCAGCGAGGCCTGGCCCTCGGCATCAACGGCATCACGGCGGGGGTGTCGGTGGCCCTGGGGCCGACGCTCGGCGGCTTCATGGTCGACTACTTCGGCTGGGGTTCCATCTTCTTTCTTAACGTGCCCATCGGCGTTATCGGTTCCCTGGCGGCCCTCCTGATTCTGGATGAGCGGACTGTCTCCGTCGGACAGCAACGGGGCGGCCAGCGCTTCGACCTCCTCGGCGCGGGCATATCCATCGTGGCGCTGACAGCCCTCCTGATCGCCCTCAATGCCGGCCCGGAGGTCGGCTGGACTTCCTTCACCGTATTGGCGCTGTTCGTGGGCTTCCTTGTCCTGATGATAGTCTTCGTCGTCGTAGAAGCAAGAGTCGAGCAGCCGATGGTGAACCTAGCCCTCTTCCGGCGGGCGGATTTCTCGGCAGGCCTGGTGGCGGGACTGTTCGGCTTCATGGGTATCGCCGCCAACGCCTTCCTGATGCCGTTCTACCTGCAACTCGTACTGGGCTACCCGGCTGTCGTGGCCGGGCTGCTGATGAGCCCCACCTCGTTCGCGGCCTTGGTAGTGTCGCCAATCAGCGGCTGGACGTCCGACCGCATCGGCTATCGCCTTCTGACGACTGTGGGCATAGCCATATTCGCGGTGGCCCTCGGGCTGCTCAGCACGCTCACCGTCGGCACGCACTACCTGTACGTGCTGTACTGGCTTCTGTTGCTCGGCTTCGGTTGGGGCCTCTTCCTAGCTCCCAACAACAGCTCGATCATGGGAACGGTGCCGCGCGACCAGCTGGGCATGGGTTCGGGCCTGCTGGCGTTGGTGCGCAACCTGGGTTTGGTCGTCGGGGTGGCCGTCACGAACGCCTTCCTGCTGAGCAGCATCGCCAGCGTGTCCGGCCAGGCCAGTCTAGGCGCCCTGGAGCTGAGCAAAGTATCAGGCGCCGAGGACAGAGATTTGCTGCTGGCGTTCGACCGCGGCTTGCGGGAGGCCTACCTGGCGGCGGCGATCTTCGCCGCCATCGCCGTCCCGGTATCATTCATCCGGCGTGGCCCCCTGATCCCCTCGGCCGCTCAGTTGCAGGGAAGGCCGGGTACAGCCGGCTCCGACCCGGGCGAGTCTGCCGACAGCGGCCGCAGGCGCTGATGGACGTCTATGGTGGAGAGACGAGTCAGCGGGACCCTTGCATCGCCTGGGCGTAGGCCTCGTCGGTGCGCGCGGCCATGATGAAGTCGTTGCGATGAAGGCCCTTGATCTTGTGCGTGTACCAGGTGACGGTCACCTTGCCCCAGGTCGTCACGATGGTCGGGTGGTGGCCTTCGGCTTCCGCCAGTTCGCCCACTTTGTTCGTGAAGGCGAGGGCCTGGGCGAAGTCCGGAAAGCGGAACGAACGCTGCAAGCGTTTGACGCCGTCCTTCTCCACGATCTGCCAGTCCGGCACCCGCGGCTGGTAACTCGCGATCTCCTGCGGCGTCGCCGTCGGCGCTCCCACCTGGCAGACTTCGCACTTCATCCGCGCTAGATCACCCATACGGCACCCCCTGTGTTCCAATCTGCCGATACCTCGCCGGCTGGCGCACTTGCATTCGCAATTGCCAACAAAGGTGGCCAAGGAGCGGAACGCCTTGCGCTCGGCGGCAAGAGGCCGGGCCCTCGACTAGATTTGCTCGCAATGGGGGGACGGCGAGCTGCTCTGGGGCCAAAACACCGCCCGACCCAGTGGTGAGTATCCTCACTGTGAATCACGGTTTAGGAGAATGGGGTGGCGCTCCGAACCTTAACTCCTCAATCTTCTCCAATAGCATCCACCAGAAGGTCTTCTCGCCCGCTGCGAGGCTGTTGAGGTCATTGTGATCCACAACCCCGCAGACACTGCGGTCCTCGTGGTAAGCTCTGCGTATGAGAGCGTGCGCGGCCTTACCATCGTTCCCGCCAGTTATGCCGGATCGAGCGAAGATGACGCCAAAACTAGCGTGTGCAAGGTGCATTCTGAAGAGAAAGTAACCAACGTCGCGAACCCCAATCCTCTG
Organism: Chloroflexota bacterium; assembly: GCA_021847625.1. Next base: position 63 of record JAJZQK010000034.1, on the reverse strand, counting down.
GTTCCAGTTCTTGCACTCGGCAAGGAAGTGGCGTCCCAGCAACTCTCCAGCCAGATTGGGATC
>JAJZQK010000033.1 GCA_021847625.1 Chloroflexota bacterium | reverse complement strand
GGAAGACCCCGATGCCCAGGTGAAGGAGCTGCAGTCGCTGCGGCGCAACGTCGAGCGCCTGAAGAGGATGGTCGAAAGACCGCCCATGTGCTAGGGCGACACGCGGACGGTGTGAGGGGAGGCCACAGTCGCCCCCCACACCGTCCGCGTGCCGGTAGTATCTAGTTCTACTCTCATTACTTTAGGAGGGAGCTAAGAGCTCTTATGGAAGACTCCAAGATCAAGCGGGTTCTGAAGCGTCGTGATTTCCTGAAGCTGGGCGCTGCCGCTGCCGGTATCGGCCTGCTGCAGGCCTGTAGCCCGACCGCGCAGCCCACGCAGGCGCCCCAGCCCACGCCCGTGAAGCCCCCGGCCCAGGTGCCGTCGGCCGGCCAGCAGCAGCCCACCGCGGCCCCCACCCAGGCCCCGGCGGCGGCCTCGCCAACCGCCACGATCAAGCGTGGTGGCACCTTTACCCTGGCCCGGACTTCCTCCATCCAGGAGTTCAACCCTGTGATGCTGAATCCGGGCCACTATGCCTTCATCACGGCTATCTGGAACACCCTGGTCCGCTACGACTCCAAGCTGAACCCAGTGGCCGACCTGGCGGAGAAGTGGGACTTCGCTTCCGATGGGCTAAGCATGACCTTCAATCTGCGCCAGGGCATCAAGTTCCACAGTGGGCGGGAGTTCACTTCCGACGACGTCAAGGCCTCTGTTGAGTTCGCCTCGACGAACGAGTACTCCACCATGCGCACGCTCTACAAGACCATCAAGTCGGTAGAGACGCCGGACAAGTACACGGCCGTCTTCAAGTTCGCTAGCGTGAACCCGAGCATCTACGACGCCCTGGACACGCTCTACATCATCGATAAGGAAACCATAGATAGCCGGGCCAACACGGCCATCGGCACCGGCCCCTTCAAGCTCGACAAGTATGTCCCCAACGACCGCGTCGAACTGGTCGCCAACAAGGACTACTTCGAGGCTGGCAAGCCGTATGTCGACACCTACATCATCCGCCAGATTCCGGATATCTCGGCGATGACGATCAACCTGGAGTCGGGGGCGGTGGACGCCATCTGGCAGCCGACCTACATGGACCTCGTCCGCCTGCGCGACACCGGCAAATACGTGGCCGACATGGGCGCGCCCGGCGCCATCATGTACGACATCGGACTGAACGTCGAGACGAAGCCGCTGGACAACAAGAAGGTCCGCCAGGCCATCGCCTGGTCCGTGGACCGGGCTCGCTTCTGCAAGACCACCTTGCAGGGCCTGGTCGAGCCGACTTGCCTCATCTGGCCGAGCCACTCCTGGGCCTACTTCAAGGACCTGGAAGGCTCGATCGGCTACGATCTGGACAAGGCCAAGTCGCTGCTCCAGGAAGCAGGCGTCGGCGACGGGTTCGAGATCGAGCTCTTGACCTCCTCGAAGCGCTCGTTCGGCATGGGCGACCTGGCCCAGATGCTTCAGGCCGACCTGAAGAAGATCGGCATCAACGCCAAGATCGCGGACGTCGACCCGGCGCAGTACGACACGCGAATGAACAGCGCCGATATCCAGATGGCCATTCACACCTACGGCCGCACGAACCGCGACCCGGGCACGACCGTTACCGCCGCCAAGGCCTGGTACAACAAGAAGGAAGGCGGCTGGTGCGAGTTCCAGTCCGACAAGTGGGATCAGCTGCGCAAGGACATGCAGTCCACCCTGGATCAGGCCAAGCGCAAGGATCTGGCCCGCCAGATTCAGGAGATGGCGTTGGATGAGTCCTTCACCATCACCGTCGCCCCGCAGCAGCGGGCTTGGGCCTACCCGACCTACGTGAAGGGCTTCGGCTACAACATGGACAACTGCCCGTACGTGGCCGACGTCTGGCTAGACAAATAGAATAGCGCGAGATAGGGGCAGAGGGGAGATCTCTCTGCCCCGATCACTCATTCTGACAACGGGCAGCGGAGTGGGGGTTCGGCGCTTGGTGGCCAGCCCTCCGTTAGTTGGTTCCGTCGGCCCGACGGTTGTTTACTGGGCTGGTGGATTGGCGGTCGGCCGGGCTGTTGAACTGACGCCTGCCGTATGATAAGCTCGGCCTATCGCCAGGCTGGACGACCTGCCAGCCGATAGACCGTGCCATACGGTCGTCAGTAGTCGTTGATGAGGATGGTGACAAAACGATGAAAGAATCTGGCGCGAAGCGCCTGGTTACTCGCAGGGATCTTCTCAAGGCCGGCGGCGTGGCTGCCCTCGGCTCGCTCCTTTACGCCTGTAGTCCGACCGCCACGGCGCCGACGCAGACCCCGGCGGCTCCGACCAAGGTCGGTGGTACTCCCGCCCCGACGCAGGCCCCGGCGGCCTCGACGCCGGCCGCCCCCGCGGCGACGGCGACGCCGCCCAGCGCGGCGATCAAGCAGGGCGGCACGTTCACGATGGCCCGCACCGCCAACAACAAGAACCTCAGCGGCATCGACTTCGCCCGCGGCAACTTCTCCTTTATTCGGGCCCTCTACAACACGCTCATCCAGCTGGATTCCAGCATGAACCCGCAGCCCCAGCTGGCGGAGAAGTGGGAGTTCTCGCCCGACGGGCTGACGATGACGCTGAGACTGCGCCAGGGCGTCAAGTTCCACAGTGGCAGCGATTTCACCTCGGATGACGTCAAGTTCTCCTGGGAGTTCGGCAAGGACCCGGAGACCGGCTCCCCGCAGATGCGTAGCCTCTTCAGCCTGGTCAAGGCCGTCAACACGCCCGACAAGTACTCGGCCGAGCTCAAGTTCGACAAACCGGTGGCCAACGTGTTCGACATCTTGGACACGCTGTGCATATTCGACCGCACGATGGTCGACAAGCTCAGCAGCACCGACGCCGGCAGCGGCCCCTTCATGGTCGAGAAGTACGTCCCGAACGCCGACATCGTGATGAAGAAGTTCGACGGCTACTGGGACCAGGGCAAGCCCTACATGGACGGCTACACCGTGAAGTCGATCCCCGACGCCTCGGCGATGGTGATCAACTTCGAGAGCCAGGCGCTGGACGCCATCTGGGCGCCCCCGCCGCAGGAAGTGGCGCGGCTGAAGCAGAGCAAGGGCGTCGTCGCCGACCCCGGCGCCGGCTCCCAGGGCATGTTCCACCTGATGGCCAGCGTGAAGGGCGACGGCCCCCTCTCCAACCCGAAGGTGCGCCAGGCGCTCAACTACGCCATCGACCGCGCGCGCTGCGTGAAGAACGCGCTCTCCGACACCGTGCCGTCCACCTGTCTGATCTGGCCCAAGGGCTCCTGGGCCTACTTCGAGGACCTGGAAGGCACGTACTCGTACAACCTGGACAAGTCCAGGCAGCTGCTGAAAGAGGCAGGCTTCGAGAACGGGTTCGAGACGTCGATCGTCTTCTCCGGCAAGGACAACCCGCCTCAGTTCGCCATCGCCCAGATCATCCAGGCTGACCTGCAGAAGCTGGGCATCAACGCCAAGCTGGAGGATACCGAGCCCACGCTCTACAATACGCGCATCCGCGGCGGCGATTTCGAGCTGGCGGTCCACAACTACGGTCGCGCCAACCGCGACCCCGCGACCACCCTCTCGGGGGCCATCATCTGGTACCCGGCCTCGGAGAAGGGCCCGATCGGCTTTGATTCCCCCGACTTCGTGAAGTGGCGCGACCAGGCGGCGACGACGCTCGACCGCGAGCAGCGCAAGCCGGTCTACCGCCAGATCCAGCAGTGGTCGCTGGAGCAGTCCTTCTCCATGCCCATCGCGGGCAACCAGTCTTTCTGGATCTACCGTGACTACGTGAAGGGCATGCAGTACAGCAGCGAGAGCTCGCCCTACGTGAGCGATGTCTGGCTGAATAAGTAGGCGCGAGCCGCTGTCGGCACCACGCCGTTGGGGCGGGCCAAGACCTGCCCCAACTCGCCAAGGCCGCGGGTTACGAAACCACTCGGCAATGGACAACAGGAGAACCAAGCAATGCCTAGCAAAGCAACGAAGGCGATGATTGTGGGCATCGACGCCCCCATCGTCCCACGTTTGATCAGGTTCGCGCAGGAGGGCAAGCTGCCTGCTCTGGGCAAGCTGCTGCAGGAAGGCGTATACGCCGCCAACTGCTTGTCCCCCTTCCCGACCATCACGCCTCCGAATTGGACGACGATAGCCACCGGCGCCTGGCCGGGCACCCATGGCATCACCGACTACGACGGCCACGTGCCCGGCGACCCCTTGGATGTGGTTCACCAGAACTACTACGCAGACGAGGTCAAGGCGGAGCACCTTTGGCGGGCCGCCGAGCGGGTGGGTAAACGCTCCATCCTTGTCAACTATCCCACCTCATGGCACGCCAGCCTCAAGGATGGCTGGCAGATCGGTGGCTACGGGCTACACGCCAACGACGTTCGCCTAGGCGTACCGCACTCCCAGTTGAACGTGAACAACATCTGCGACTCCATACTTATCTCCACTGAGATGTACCCGTTCGGCTCTGAACTGGTGCTGAGCAAGGCGCAGGGGTGGAACGGGGTGGAACATGGCCCCAAGGCCCTCGAGGGCAGCGTCACCCTCGTACTGCGCAAGACGCTGCACAAGGTCGAGCCTATCACCTGGCACGTGCTGGTGGACGACAGGAACGGCAACGGCTATGACACCGTCATCGTCGCCAAGGCCAAGGACAAGGCCGGCGTCTACGCCCGCCTGGAGCTCGGTAAGTGGACCGAGAATGTCTTCGACACCTTCCAGACCGAGGCAGGGCCGAAGGAGACGGTGTTCCGCATGAAGCTGCTGGAGCTCTCGGCGGACGCCTCGCGGGTGAAGATCTTCGTGCCCGGCCTCTGCTCGCTACACGGTTGGGCGCTGCCGGCGGGGCTGGAGGGGGAGATCAGGAGCGAAGAGGGTATTCCCCTGGTGCGGCCGCCGTTCGACGCGTTGGTGATGGAGTGGATCGACGGCACCACATTGGCCGAGGTTAACGACCTACACAACAACTGGCTGGCCGACGCTTCCGAGTACCTGATGGCGAGCAAGCCGTGGGACCTGTACTTCACCCACATCCACACGCCCGATGGTCTCTACCACGCCATCTCTGTTGACCTCGATCCGCTCACGTCACGGGACGAGCGCCTCCGCGAAGAAATGGAGCGCACGGAGCTCCTGCACTACCAGAGCGTGGACAAGCTCATCGGCCGGTTGGTGGCAGCGGCGGGCGACGATACTGCTATCGTCGTGACCTCGGATCACGGCGCTAAGGCCAAGATGCATGACTTTTCCGTCAACGAAGTGCTGGAGAAGGAGGGACTACTGGCCTATAAGCCCGCCGAAGAGGGCCGGCCGAGACAGATCGACTGGTCCAGGACCAAGGCCGTGGGCCAGCGCTCCGTCCACGTCTACGTGAACACGAAGGGCCGCGACCCGCAGGGCATCGTCGAGCCGGGCGAGGAGTACGCGAAGGTCCAGCAGCAGGTCGTAGATGCCCTGCACGAGTACGTCGACCCCAAGACCGGGCTGAAGCCGATCGTGTTGGCCCTGAAGCGGGAGGACGCCCGCATCATCGGCCACTACGACGAGCGCTCTGGCGACGTCATCTACGCCGTCGATCCCCACTTCCAGAAAGAGCACGGTGCCCAGCTTTCCACGGCCAAGATTGGCATCGGCAGCATGGGCACGTTGTTCATTCTGAAGGGGCCCGGCGTCAAGCAAGGGGTGGAGATTGAGAGGACGGTCTGGCTCACGGATATCGTGCCGACGCTCTGCTACCTGGCGGAGTTGCCGGTGCCGAAGCAGTGCGAGGGCTCTATTGTCTACCAGGCCCTGGCGGACCCCGATGCCCAGGTGAAGGAGCTGCAGTCGTTGCGCCGCAACGTCGAGCGCCTGAAGAGGATGGTCGAAAGGCCGCCCATGTGCTAGCTCGCGAGGAGCAGGGGCCCGTTGGGGTGGACTCCCACGCGGGGACCATCGGCGGGCCCCTGGTGGACTAGACAGACGTCCTAACTCATGGTATATTCCGAGCGCGGCACGGCGGGGGCTACAAATAGGCCCCTGTGACAGCACTATGTTAGGGGAAGACATATGGTAGCGTATATCATTAGAAGACTGTTGCAGCTAATTCCTGTCGTCTTACTTGCATCGGTGCTCGTGTTCTTGCTGCTTCGTCTGGTGCCGGGCGACCCGGCGGAGACAGTGGCGGGACCCGATGCTACACCCGACGTTATCGAGGCCGTTCGCCATAAGATGGGCCTCGACCAGCCCCTACCCGTGCAGTATGGCATTTGGTTAGGGGATGTTGTGCGGGGCGATCTGGGCGAATCTTACATCAGTAAAATGCCCGTATCCGAGCTAATCGGATATGCCTTCCCCGCTACCCTGCAGTTGACGTTGGCGGCGCTGTTCCTCGCCGTCTGCATCTCGATTCCGTTCGGGGTGATCGCCGCCGTCAAGCAGGCCTCCAAATTCGACCTGATGGTGCAAGGGTACACGGCGCTGGGGCTTGGGGTGCCGAACTTCTGGTTGGGCATCCTCCTCATCCTGCTCTTTGCCCTTGTCCTTGGGTGGCTGCCTCCGGGCGGGCGGATCGACCCGATGCAGAACCCGGGGATGGCGCTGAGGACGTTGCTGCTACCGGCGGTGACGCTGGCCGTCCACATGTCGGCCGTGTTCACCCGCTTCGTGCGTAGCGCGATGCTCGAGGTGCTGCACGAGGACTACGTGCGGACGGCCCGGGCAAAGGGCTTGGAGGAGCGAGCGGTCGTCCTTGGCCACGCCCTGCGTAGCGCCCTCGTCCCGGTGGTGACGGTCGTCGGACTGCAGTTCGGCCGTCTGCTCGGCGGCGCGGTGGTCGTGGAATCCGTGTTTGCCTGGCCGGGCCTGGGACGGCTGATGATCCAGGCCGTCGAGCAGCGCGACTACACGGTAGTCCAGGCCTCCCTGCTTTGGCTAGTGTTGGTCTTTGTGCTGATCAACCTACTCACGGACATTACGTACGCTTACCTGGATCCGCGCATCCGACTCAGTAGGGGAGGGGGATAGGCCGTGGCTGCAGAAGGACAGACGACTCTACCGGCAGAACAGCAAAAAGTCAAACAAAGAGAATCAACGCGCAACCCCATGGTGCAGGCAACCCTGCGGGTGCTGCGCAATCCCAGCGGCAGAATCGGCGTGACGGTCCTCGCTATCTTCCTGCTGACGGCTCTCGTGGCCGATCGGATCTCACCGTACGATCCGGTGATTCAGTACGCGGGTGACGAACTGCTGGCGCCAAACGCCCATTACCTGCTGGGCACCGATGAGTTCGGACGCGATATTCTAAGCCGCATTCTGTACGGGTCTCGCATCTCGTTGACGGTGGGCCTGGTTAGTGTGGCGATCGGCTTCGCCTTCGGGGCTTCGACGGGTCTGATCTCCGGCTACATTGGCGGCTGGATCGACGCCGTGATCAGCCGCCTGTGGGACGTCCTGCTGTCCTTCCCGGCGATCCTCATCGGTATCGCCGTGGTTATGGTCACCGGCCCTGGCGCCATTAACGCGGCCATCGCCGTGGGCATCTACAACATCCCGATCTTTGCCCGCCTGTCGCGTTCGTGTGCGCTTACCGAGAAGGAACGGGACTACGTGCTCGCGGCGAAGACGCTGGGCTCGAGTAACGGGCGCATAGTCTTCCGGCACATCCTGCCGAACGCGATTTCGCCGCTGCTGGTGCAGGGGGCAGTGGCGATGGCCTTCGCCGTGCTCCTCGAAGCGTCGCTCTCCTTCCTCGGTTTGGGCGCCCAACCGCCCGAGCCGTCCTGGGGTTCGATGCTGAGCTACAGCCGCCAGTTCCTGCGCGTGGCTTGGTGGTACGGTATCTTCCCGGGCGTCGCCCTGACCTTCATGCTCGTCGGTCTGAACTACTTCTCCGACGCCGTACGCGACGCCTTCGATCCGCGGCAGATCAACGTCGGCCGCTAGCACGTACGCCTAACAGAATAGGGAACGCAGAGGACGGGGGCGCAGAGCCTGCCGTCCTCTCTCTTTATGTCGCTGGCCGGTCTCCTGGGACTCGGGACCCACTTGTCCGTGCCTCAGGCGGCGAATCGGCCCCTGGCGCGCATCGGCAGCCCCGCCGGGGGCTCGTTGACACGGCTGTTCCCCTATGTTACTGTGTAGGCGTCGCCGACGACGAAATATGGCCCGCCGCGCGGCGAGTGATATCGACTCCCAGGTGCGGGGGCGCCGGCCGGTCGGGGCAGAGGGATACGACCGAGTTTGGCGCCCCCGGGTTGGCAGACAACGGAGAGCGGACCATGGTGAGACTCTACGGAGAGGTAGGCGCACCGTCCGAGGGCCAGGTTCCCTACCCGGCCCTGGACGACCGCGGCGCCCCGCGGCTACCCGCCGGCAGCAACCTCCTCCGTGATTGCCCCGACCAATTTGTCCAGGGGCGAATCTGCCGTGCCCTGCGGCGCCGCCACCTCCTGCCGGAGGGGCTGGCGCTCCTGTGCTGCCGGTATGGTCTCACCTGGAAGGAGGTAGACGTCTTCGTCGCCTACTACCTGGGTTCGCTTACCGATAACTGGGATGCCGAGCGCAGTTTCCGGCGCAGGTGCGCGGAAGACCTGCTCCTCTCGGAAAACACGCTACGTTGCCACATCAAGAGCCTCCGGCGCAAGCTCGGTATCACCTTCCCCGCCGGCAGCTTTCAGCTGTACCTGTGGGCCCACCGGCGCGGCCTGGTGGCCGGCCTCGACACGCTGTTCCCTTCATCCCCCGAGGTAGACGCGCAAGGCGCCGTCGTCCCGGATGGGGCGCAGAAGGAGTCGTAAGCCTCTTTGCGTGCCGTGGTGCATCTGGCCCTCTTCTGGCCGACCCTACTGCCTGGCAGGGGGTCGGCCCTCCGCAACCGACGGGAACTAGTACGGTTGGGCGGCGAGAAATAGTCCCGCCGCGCTATTGACTGCCCTCCGCTCCCTAGGCTAGACTGAAAAAAACGTTTCGCGCGCGAAACGTTTCGCGCGCTCGCTCGGTCGTCAGCTCAGGGGGTTGGAACAGTGGCCTTGCCATCTGCTGGCGGAAGGACGACAATTACCCAGGTTGCGCAACTGGCGGGAGTAGCCGTCAGCACAGCCTCGAAGGTCCTCAACGGCAAAGGCAGAGTGAATCCCGTCCTGCGGGAGCGGGTGCTGGCCGTTGCCAACGAACTCGGCTACCATCCTCACGGCCTGGCGCAGGCCCTGCGCCGAGGGCACTCCCGAATCCTGGGCCTTCAGGTCGCCTACGTCACGCTCCCCACCTCCGCCGTGATCGCCGAGGGCGCCCTCGATGAGGCTTATGCCCGCGATTACGCGGTCGCCGTCTGCGTCACGCGGGGTGATCCCCGTCGCGAGCGCACCCACCTCGAGATCCTCGCCCGCCAGCAGATTGCTGCCTTGCTCGTCCTCCCCGTTAGCAAAGACCCGACTCCCTATCTACAGCTCCAGGAGCGGGGCATACCCATTGTCTTCATGCAACGCAGGGTACCGGGCGTGGCAGGCGACTTGGTAGCGACGGACTACAGGGACGGGACAATGTCTGCTGTTAGGCACCTTCTGCAACAGGGTCGCCGCCGAGTCGCCCTGCTGGCCCCTGCGACGGCCTATGGTTCGAACGCGGATCGAGTCGCCGGCTATCACGCCGCCTACGCTGAGCTTGCGGTCGCGGCTCCGGATGGACTCACGCGGTTGGACCTCGATACGAGGACTCCGAACGAGACCTACCTGGCGACCCGCGAGCTGCTCAGTTGCCCAGAGCCTCCCGATGCGATCATCGCGGGCTCGTCCGACGTGGTGATGCCGGCCTTGGCCTGCTTGCGTGACCTCGGCGTCGCCGTTCCCCAGGACATCGCCTTCGTCGGCGCGGGCGACGTCGCGTGGGCGCGGGTGGCCCAGCCTCCGCTGACGATGATTGAGATTGACGGCAGGGGGATAGGTCGCCAAGCAGTAGAAATGGCCTTGGAGCGTTTGCAGCCGGAGATGCGGGAAGCGCCCCCGCGGGAGGTCTTCGTGCCGCCGTGCTTCACGGTCCGCGCCTCCTCGGTAGGCTCCAATGGCGGGGCGACTATCCGGGCAGGGGTTCTGGATGTGATGAGGGCAAAAGGGCCTTTTGCCTGAGCGTGGATAGAGAGACGAATTAGCATCACGACGGGCCCCTGCGCATCCCCCCAAGGGGTGTCAGGGCGCAGCGATACTCTATTCAGGAGGTGGGCATGGATAGAAGCAGGATATCCGGAACTAGTCAGGCCGGCGGTCTCGCCGTGTCTGGACCACCGGAGCGGCCGCGGGGTGGGGGGCCGCTTTCTGGCATCTGGAAGGAACTGCGCCGCAGCGAGACACAGGCTGGGTGGCTCTTCATGGCGCCGGCACTGCTGATCTTCCTCGGCTTCGTGGGCTTCCCAACAGTATATGGTTTCTGGGTAAGTCTGCACGACTGGAACTTGATGACCCCCGACATGACCTTCATTGGGGCACGCAACTACACCGAGCTGATGGGTGACCCCAGGTTCCTGGAGTCGCTCTACAACACCACCTACTTCACCGTGGGCATCGTGGCTTGCATTATCGTGCTCTCCTTTCTGATGGCCCAGCTCCTCAACCAGAAGGTGCGCGGCATAACCTTCTTCCGGGGTGCCGTCTATAGCCCTGCCGTCACCTCGGTGATCGCCATCGGCGCCGTCTGGTTCTGGGTGCTCGACCCTGAGTACGGGCTAATCAACCAGGTGCTCCTGGGGCTTGGCGTGGAGGGTCCCCGCTGGTTGGGCGACGCCAACTGGGCCATGCCGGGGCTGATCCTCACCGCCGCCTGGCGCAACATCGGCTACTTCGCCGTCATCTACCTGGCGGGCCTGCAGGGGATCGACCAGATGTACTACGAGGCGGCCTCGATCGACGGGGCCAACTGGTGGGGGCGCTTCCGCCACATCACCGTTCCCCTCCTTATGCCAACAACTTTCTTCGTCGTCGTGATGACGATCATCCTCTCCTTCCAGGTCTTCCCGCTCATCTACGTGATGACCGGCGGCGGCCCCGGCGGTGCGACCTCGGTGATCGTGTTCTACCTGTACCAGCAGGCCTTCATCTACTTCCGAATGGGCTACGCTAGCGCCATCGGCTACGTGCTCTTCGCGATAATCTTCGCCCTTACCCTCGTCCAATTCCGCTTCCTTGGCAAGCACGCGGAGGTGTGAGCAATGGCAAGTGATACTCTGACTCGCTCTACGGTTAGCGCCCGGCGACGGAGGACACGGTTGCTGGGCAAGGTCGCGATTTGGTCGGCGCTCATCATCGCCGCTATCCTGTCCCTGTTGCCCTACGTCTGGATGGTGTCCTCCTCGTTCAAGTCGAACGCCGAGGTCTTCTCGGCCACCATTCAGTTTATCCCTACCGAATGGCGCTGGGAGAACTACGTGCTGGCCTGGACGCGTGAGCCCCTGGCCGCGGGGCTGCTAAACAGCCTCATTATGGCCACGGGGGAGATGCTGGGCAACCTGGTGTTTTGCGTGCTGGCGGCTTACTCTTTTGCCAGGTTGCGCTTCAAGGGGCGGGATATCGTCTTTCTGTTCGTGCTGGGCACGATGATGATTCCCCAACAGGTGGTGATGCTGCCGAACTTCATCTTGATGCGTTGGCTAGGTTGGATCGACACCTATCAGGGCCTGATCGTGCCTCGAATGGCCACGGCCTTCGGCGTGTTTCTGATGCGCCAGTTCTTCCTCTCGATCCCCATGGAACTGGAGGAGGCGGCCCGCATCGATGGCTGCAATCGACTCCGCTGCCTGGTAAACGTGCTTTTGCCGCTGACGGGCCCCGCCCTGGCGACGTTGGCCATCTTCTCGTTTACACAGTCGTGGAATGAGTTCTTCTGGCCGTTGATCGTCGTGCGGTCGCCGGAGATGCGCACCATCCAGCTGGTGATCACCGCCCTCAAAGGGCAGGAGTTGATCGAGTGGGGGGTGCTCATGGCCGTGGTGACCGTCTCGGCAATCCCGACGGCCATCCTCTACGTCTCCCTGCAGCGCTACTTCGTGCAGGGCCTGGTCATGAGCGGGTTGAAGGGTTGACGGCTACCCAGTGCCTGGTGTAGATGCGACGCAGGAGGAAGAGCCCAAGTAGGCTGGCCTGGGCAGTCGGATGATAATAGGCGCAGAGACTAGGTCGTTCGTCACTAGACTTGGCAGACTACCCGTGGGGGTAGACACAGATTCCTAATTGGGAGAGGAGAAGGAGAATGGGTCACCTAACCACTCGGCGCGACTTTCTGAAGGTTGTGCTGGCAGGCAGCATAGGCGCTGGGCTACTGGGCGCAACGGCCTGCTCCCCGGCGGCCCCCAGTCCGACCGCGGCACCAGCCTCAGGGGCGGCGCCAACCAAGGCCCCGGCGACAGGCGGCAGCAAGGTTGTCTTAGACATGTGGACCCACTTCGCAGGCAAGAACCTCGAAGTAATGAACGGTCTGCTCGAGGAGTTCAAGAAGGACAACTCCGACATCGACGTCAAGGTCAGCGCCTATGGCTCGGGGGAGATTGGCCCCAAGGTGTTGACGGCGGTGGCCGGCGGCGCCCCGCCGGATATCTTCCACGCCCCCGGCTGGGTGCCCGCCGACTTCGCTTTCAATGGCGTTCTGGCGCCGCTGGACGACATAGTTAAGCTGCCGACCCAGCAACTGAAGAACTTCGACGGCATCACCATCTACAACGGCAAGCGCT